>DNXM01000042.1:7381-7556 GCA_003505905.1 Oscillospiraceae bacterium | reverse complement strand
GGGAACAGGGGACGAATCGGGCGGTCGATAACACGGGAAGCAAGGGTAGCCTTTTCGCTTGCCTTGCCCTCACGGCGCTGGAACGAGCCGGGGATGCGACCGACGGAGTAGAGCTTTTCTTCAAAGTCGACGGAAAGCGGGAAGAAGTCAACGCCTTCACGGGGCTTTGCCGCCA
>DNXM01000042.1:7017-7285 GCA_003505905.1 Oscillospiraceae bacterium | reverse complement strand
CGCCTGCAAGCTCAGCCATCTTGCCGATTTCGACCACGAACGGTCTGCCTGCGATTTCGGTTTTGAATGTCTTGAAGTCTTCAAAAGTTTTGAAAGTCATTTCGTTACCTCTTTCTTTTTTTATTCTCGGCAACGGACTTTTAGCAATAAACAAAGGCTTTCAACCCCAATGCTCAAAGGCTTTGTTTACCGCTAAAGCCGTGTTGCCTGATTTTGCTTTTTAATAGGATTGAACGAGGCTGCTCTGAAAGTTGTTCAGGACAGCCCC
>DNXM01000042.1:6776-6970 GCA_003505905.1 Oscillospiraceae bacterium | reverse complement strand
CAGCTTTGCAATGATTGCACGATAACGCTCGATGTCGTTCTTCTGCAGGTAAGCGAGCAGGTTGCGTCTGTGACCGACCATTTTAAGAAGGCCGCGACGGGAATGATGGTCTTTCTGATGCACCTTCAAATGCTCGGTGAGGTCGTTGATTCTCTTGGTGAGAATGGCAATCTGCACTTCGGGAGAACCGGTAT
>DNXM01000042.1:6048-6771 GCA_003505905.1 Oscillospiraceae bacterium | reverse complement strand
TCGGGGGAACCGGTGTCACCCTCGTGGGTTGCATACTCGGCAATGATTGCGGTTTTTTCTGCGTTTGTCATGGTTTTTCACCTCATTATTTATTTACTCACTGACCCAGAAGAGGGCAGGTGAACACCGCACGCATTCGGCGGTTTTCTCCCTGAACCGAGAACAGGAGCATACGACTGGCATTATAACACGAAAAAACAGAAAAGTAAACCCTTTTTTCACAATTCTATCCGATTCTATCCGAAGAATGCGCAGAAATTATGCGTGGTAGGTGTCTGTCAAGCCCTGCTCATCATAGAGGAACACCGATTCAAGCAGTACATTGATGCCGCTTTCGATGGATTTGATGTTGAGGTTGTCGCCTGTGTCCAAACGGGTGTGGTAATAGCGAGCCGGAGCCGGGTCCATAGCGGCAAGGGTTGCGCCGGGAATGCCCGCTTTGCAGATGGCGGCGGCATCGGAAGCACCGAGGAAAATGGTTTTGAACGGCAAATCCATGTCTGCGTTCAGCGAGGCTTGCTTGAGCAGAGCGCACACTCTCGGGTCGGACTTGACGGTGAAGGTCATGTCACGGCTGTAAATGGCATAGAATTCATAATCACGCAGGGTGTCAACGCCGATGTAGACGGTTTCGGTTTCTTCACACTCTTTTTTGTGCGCTTTTGCATAGGCTTTTGCGCCGCGCAAGCCGGCTTCTTCACTGCCGGTGAGAACGGCACGCAC
>DNXM01000042.1:0-5974 GCA_003505905.1 Oscillospiraceae bacterium | reverse complement strand
CGCCATGGAGGCAAGAGAACCGGTGAGGTTGTCGTTTGCGCCCTCAACGGGGAGCTTGTAGTTGAGGAAGAAGATGGCGGCAAAGAACAGGATGCACCAAGCGAGCATGACCCACTTGAGAACGGTGACAAACAGATTATCGGGGGTTGTCATCAGGTTGCCCGTGGCAACGCAGTAGATTTCGGCGACAAGCGCAATCACAATACCGACTACGGCACCGCCGATAACAAGCGTAATCAGCTTCGGACCGCCCAAAAAGGTGAAACGCCATTCGTAAGAGGAATCGACATGACCCGACACGATGATGCGCTTTTTGATTTCGCCCTTGGGCTTGCGCACGGCAACTACATTGTGTGAGGTGCGCTTGGGGAAAAACGGGTCAAGGGTTTCACCGTAGAACAAGAACTCGGTGACGATAAAAAACAGGCACAGAGCGGAAACGGCAAGGGAAACAACGGAAAAGCCGAAAATAAAGAAGAGAAGATTGGCGAGAATCATCAGCACGGCACACAGGGGCACCCAACCCAAAAAAGCTTTGGGGTGCAGGTCAAACGGCTCAATGCTGACCGTGTCGGAATATTTTTTCAACTCCTCGGCAAAACGCTCCTGCGCTTTCTTTTCGTTTTCTTCACCCGAGGGACGGGGTCCGATGGTTTTGCAGACATCCTTAACCTGCCGAGCCGCATAGTTGGCGTATTCCCGCAGCTTGGCGTTGTAGTTGTTGATACTTTCGCTGGCTTTCATAACATAATTCCTTTCTTCAATGTAATCTCATATTTTCCAATTATAGCAAAACCGACACGAATTGCAAGCATATTTTTTGAACAAAAGCAAATCATTCCGAAGGATTTTTTCTTGAAAACACGATGGGAATGTGGTAATATAAAGCTGTTATTAAATAATATAGTCAGAAAGGCGGAATGACAGAATGAAAAAAGTCATTTCTTTGTTTTTGGTTGCATCTTTTTTGCTTTTGCTTGCCTCGTGCGGAGAGAAAAAGCAGGAATTGCAGCCGTTGCGCATCGGTGTCGTCAAGGGCAGTGCGCAGGTTGAGCGTGATGTGTTTGACAACATGACCTCCCGGTTGGAGGCAAAAGGTTTTCAGCTGACCTATTTGGAATACGATACCGATGAGGAAACACTCGAAGCGTTGGAAAACAAGGCGGTTGATTTCACCTGCTGTACCACGCTCGGCAATTTCACCGAATATGACAAGGCTCACCCCGAAACGCTTCTTAATCTCGGCTCGGCATACTACTATCCCTATGGTATTTTCCTGTGCGGATTCGAAAAAGCGGAGCAGATTACGGACGGTGCAAGCATTGCTCTGCCGCAGGAGGCGGAAGGACTTGCCCGTGCGCTGATGCTGTTGGATGATGCCGGCTATATCAAGCTGAAAGACGGTAAGACATTGGATGCAACGCTCGATGACATTGCGGAAAATGAGCGTGGCTTTGCGCTGTCGTGCTTCCCCGAAAGCGAGCTGGCGAACCGATATAAAGAGTGGAAGAGCGACTTGGTCGTGATGAATTCACAAACAGCGGTTGCCGCAGGCTATTCGGTGCACAAGTATTCCATTGCCATTGAAGCGATTGATTCGGTGGCGGCAGTCAAAAACGCCGCTGTGCTTTTGATTAACCGAGAAGAGATTTCAAGCGAGCGGATTCAGACGGTGAAGAGCCTGTTCTTCAGTCCGCTGATGTACGATTTGATTGACGAAGCCCCCAACGACATTATTGCACCTGCCTTTGAAATTTCGAGCGCAAAGCTGAATAACGAAGAATGAAGAACATGAAACAAAAGCTTGCTGTTGCCATGAGCGGCGGTGTTGACAGCTCGGTTGCCGCTTTCCTTGTGTCGCAATGGGGCGTGGATTTACTCGGCATCACGATGAAAAATTTTGACGGAGCGGATGAACGGGACAGCCTCGATGCCGCCTCGGTGGCACATCGGCTCGGGTTTGAGCATCAAACGCTCGATTTGACCGAGGAATTCCGCAACACCGTCATGCGTTATTTTTGCGAAAGCTATATGAAAGGCGAAACGCCGAACCCCTGCGTTTTCTGCAACCGTGTGATTAAATTCGGCACGATGTTGGAGCAGGCAAAAAAACGGGGCTGTGACGGAATTGTTTCGGGTCATTATGCCAAAATAAAACAGGAGGATGCTTCGGGTCGTGTATTGCTGCAACGGGCGGAGCATCGGGAAAAAGACCAAAGCTATGTGCTGTGGTCGCTCTCGCAGGAGCAGTTGGCGGCAACTTATTTGCCCTTGGGCGAATTGAGCAAGGCACAGGTGCGTGAAATTGCCGCCGAGCAGGGCTTTGCTTCCTCCGACAAGCCGGACAGTCAGGATATTTGTTTCATTCCCGACTCAAATTACAGACGCTTTTTAGAAGAATTCACGGGCAAAACTTTCCCCCCGGGTGATTTTGTCGGCACGGACGGCAAGCTTTGGGGTCGGCACAAGGGTATTGTCGGCTACACCATCGGTCAGCGAAAAGGGCTTGGCATTGCGGCGCCTGCTCCGCTGTTTGTGGTGCGCAAATCCGTGGAAGAAAACCGTGTTTATCTTGGGCCGAGCGAGGAGCTTTTTTCCAAAACGCTCAAAGCCCGTGATATCAATTGGATTGCGGTTGAATCCGTTCCCGCTTCGCTGCGTGTGACGGCAAAAACCCGTTACAGCCAACGGGAAGCGGCGGCAACCGTGTTCCAAACCGCAGAAAACGAGATAACCGTAGAATTTGACGAGCCGCAGCGGGCGATTGCCAAGGGGCAGTCGGTCGTGCTTTACGACGGAGAAACCGTCGTGGGCGGCGGCATTATAACAGAATAGAAAGGTTGAGATGAATGCAAAAGAACTGTGCCGTTATTTTAGCCGCAGGCGAGGGTACCCGCATGAAATCGAGCAAGCCGAAGGTGCTTGCCGAGGTGCTGTTTCGCCCGATGATTGATTGGGTCTTATCCGCCGTTTATGAGGCAGGCGTGGAGGATGTCTGCGCCGTTACGGGGCATTTGAGTGAGATGGTTTGCAACCATTTGGATGAATCCGTTCAAACCGTGCTGCAGGCGCAGCGTTTGGGCACGGGGCACGCCGTTATTCAGGCAAAGGATTTCATTCAGGCGCATGAGGGCGGCAATGTTTTGGTGCTCAACGGCGATGCACCGCTGATGGACTGCGAAACGATTACGGCGGCGCTGAAATTTCACACCGAGGCGAACAATTCCGCAACGGTGATTTCCGCCTGCGTGGCGGACCCGACGGGCTACGGACGCATGGTGCGTGACGCTGAGGGAAAGCTCGAACGCATTGTGGAACAGCGGGACGCAAGCGAAAAGGAAAAGAAAATCAACGAAGTTAATTCGGGCGCTTATTGGTTCAACTGCCGTGATTTGCTGGCGGCATTTGATGAAATTGAAGCAATGGGTCGCACGAAAAAAGAAATCTATTTAACCGATGCCATTGAAATTATGCTCAACCGTATGCAGAACGCCGATGCGTTCCCGGCGGCGAGCAGTGATGTCATTCTCGGTGCAAATGACCGTTGGCAGCTCATGGAGCTGAATGAGATTGCACGCAAAAAGGTGCTGAAAAAGCTCATGGTGTCGGGCGTGGATATTCCGTGCCTGGATGGCGTGATGGTTGCGCCTGAGGTCGAAATCGGTCGGGATACGCAGATTTTGCCCAACACGGTTTTGCTTGGTAAGACCGTCATCGGTTCTGGTTGTGTGATTGGTCCGAGCACTCGCTTGGAGGATTGCGTCATCGGCGAGGATTGTGTGATTAACGCTTCGCAGGCGGAACGCAGTGAGGTCGGAGCGAGAGTATCCATCGGTCCGTTTTCTCACTTGCGTGCAGGCAGTAAGCTCGGGGACGATGTTCACGCAGGCAACTACACGGAAGTGAAAAATTCCGTTATCGGCAACGGCACGAAAATCAGCCACTTGACCTATATCGGCGACAGTGATGTCGGCAACGGCGTCAACTTCGGCTGCGGCTGTGCCACGGCGAATTACGACGGCAAGAAAAAGTTCCGCACCACCATCGGGGACGATTGCTTTATTGGCTGTGACACCTGCTTGGTGTCCCCGGTGACGCTCGGCGACCACGCCTACACGGCGGCAGGCTCGGTGATTACCGAGGATGTTCCCGCACAAACGATGGCAATTGCAAGAAGCCGTCAAAGTATTAAAAGAAAGGTTCGAAAGTACCATGAAGATTAAAAAGATTGCGGCACTGTTGCTTGCCGTTTGTATGCTGTTCGGCTTTACTTCCTGTAAAACACTGAATTTGTTCAGAAAAAACAAACTTAACCCGTTGGATATGCTGATTTCATATGTTCGCTACGATGAGGGCATGAGAAACTCGTTTCTCAACGGAAAAGACCGTTTTGTGCAGGTGCTTGCTCCGCTATACGGCATGAGCCAAGAACAGGCGAACGATTTTTTGGAGAATAACAGCCGTTACGGGGTCTATTCCATTGATACCCATATTCAAAACAGAGAAGAAGGCAGCTACACCTTTACCAAAGTGAAGGTAGAAGGCGAACACGACGGAATTTGGCTGAACGAGGGCTCCATCAACGGCGAAATTACCGTGCCACCCGGCGGCATGACGAGTGATTTCACACTTTCGTTTGTGGCAGATAACCAAAAATTGAGTGCCGCCGCAATTTATGAAACCCTGTCATCCCTGACCTTTTCGGCGGTTTATTACGATACGCCTGTGGACGATGAAATAATCGTGGAGGAAAGTGAGTATAAAACACTTACGGCACGCAGATACATTGAGCCGCCCGATGATGCGGGAACGCTCAGTGAAGTTAAAGTTTCGTTTGCTTCGGTGCAGGATGCTTCGGATTATGCCGACATTTTCAAGGGCAACAAAGCGGCGTTGGTTTCCTACGGCATTGCCGATGCGGTGGCAGACCACTATTCGGCAAAGGACAGCAAGTGGGAATGCTATGCGCTGGAGCTGGATGTTGCAAATCCCAATGACGGAACGCTGAACATTCTCGGTGCCGTTGTGCAGGCAAACGGTCAAAAGGGCGTTTGGGTTTCGGAAAAGTCGCTGGATGGCGATGAGATCGGAATTTCGGGAGGCAGTGAAACAAAACTGTATTTCCTGCTTTTGGTTGACCCAAGCGTTGCAGGCGGCGTCACCATTGCCGATACGGTAAAATCCATGGATATTGCGTTGAGCTGTACGCTTGACCGAACGGATATTGAGCAGATAGAAACCTGTTTGCGTGTGCCCCAAAATGTTAAGATGACCGTTCAATAAGGCAACGGGGGAAACAACATGAAAAATCGAAAAAGTATTTTCGCCGTGCTGTTGCTTGCCGGTCTGCTCCTCACCACGGGATGCGGGAAAAAAAGCGAAACGCTGTATGTTCCGAACACAGGCACGCAGGTGCAAACACAGGCGCCGGAAACACATGAACGAACGGATACGGAAATGAAAGCGTCCATTGACTCCCTGTCAGACGGAAGCAGTATTTTGGAATCCTACCGTTCCAATGAAATTGCGTTCAGTAACGAGGCAAAGCTGTACGGTATGGACAGCGAAACGGCGGCACAGGTTACTTTTAAGGAAGGAAGCTTCCGCTGTTATGTGCTGAATATCAAGGTCAAAAACACAAAACGGTACGATTTGACCGTGCAGGCGGTTCACTCGCCGAACAACGGAAAAGACGGTGTTTGGGTGTGTGGTGTTTCACAGTACGGCTTGTTTGATGTAACGGCAAATCGTACCGCCGATATGCCGGTGACGGTGTTGGTGGATAACAACATCACCAAACAGGATGCGGTGGAACAAGTGCTCAAGAGCATGAATCTTTCACTGGAATACACGGATTTGACAGACACTTCACCGGGTCCCGGGGAAGCCGGTACCGTTGAAGTAGTGTAAGGAAAACAAAAGCAAAGCAGCAGACCGTTGAAATTTCTTCGGTCTGCTGTTTTTATATTTTCGC
>DNXM01000002.1:10316-10459 GCA_003505905.1 Oscillospiraceae bacterium | reverse complement strand
AAATCGGCTTTGTGCCGAGCTTGAAAAACTGCTTGGGCATATCCGTGTTGCCCATGCGGCTGCCCTTGCCGCCTGCCAAAACTACTGCAAAAATCACGGAGCATCCTCCTTTATGTCAATAATTTATTTCGCCTTAATTTTTT
>DNXM01000002.1:8723-10274 GCA_003505905.1 Oscillospiraceae bacterium | reverse complement strand
GTCGTAAATATCGCAAATTTCATCCACACCGCCTGCGGCAATGACCTTGCCGTGGTCGAGCAGAATGGCTTTGTTACAAAGGCGGCGCACCTGTGCCGTGTTGTGCGACACGAAAAGCACCGTAACGCCCTTGTCGAACATGGTTTTGATTTTGTTTTCGCTCTTGATGCGGAACTTGGCATCACCCACGGAAAGAACCTCATCAAGGATGAGAATCTGCGGGTCAACCGCCGTGGCAATCGCAAAGCCCAAACGGGCTTTCATGCCCGAGGAATAATTCTTAACGGGAACATCAATAAAATCCTTCAATTCGGAAAATTCAACGATTTCATCGTAGCGTTCGTTGATATATTTGCGGGAATAGCCCATCGTTGCGCCGTAAAGATAGATGTTCTCCTTGCCCGAATAGTTCATATCAAAGCCGGCGCCCAGCTCCAACAGCGGCGCAATAACACCGTTGACCGTGATACTGCCCTTTGTGGGCTTGAGCACCCCTGCAATGACCTTGAGAAGCGTGGATTTGCCGGCACCGTTAAAGCCTAAAATGCCGATGCGTTCGCCCTGCTCCACCTCAAAGGAAATATCCTGCAACGCCCAAAACTCCGTAAAATGGAGCTTGCGGGTGACAAGCTTGATAATGTACTCTTTTACATTGTCGATTTTTTCTTTGTTCAAGTTGAACAGTACACTGACATGGTCAACCTTAATCGCCGTCTTTGCCAATTTCGTATACCTCACAGATGGAGAATGAATTTATCCTGCTTTTTGTAGAACACCCAAACGCCGAGCAGCAGCATCACGCCGCTGAAGCCGACCGAATAATAAAACCAGTTCCAGTTCCACATTTGACCGTAAAGCACGCAGGAGCGGAACATCTGCACAATCGAATAAAGGGGATTTGCCATGAGTACATACTGCACCCATTTCACCGTGCCGAGTGATTTGACCGTGTAGAAAATGGGGGTCATGTAGAACAACAGCATACAGAACACTTCATAGAGGTATTCCATATCCTTAAAGAAAACATTCAGCGTGGAAATAATCAAACCGACCCCAAGCGACAGCACCAACAAAATCAGCACCGGCACAAAGGCGAGCAGAACATAGGGTGTGATTTGCAAATCGGGGTATTTGTCTGCTTGAAAAATCATGAAGAATGCCATCATCACCACAAGCACGCTCAACGAAATGACGAATGTGACAAAGGTGGAAAGCACATTCGACAGCGGATAGATATACTTGGGTACATAAACCTTTTTGATAACGCTTGCGCTGTTGCGAATGGAGCGCATGGCTCGCTTGGTCGCCTGCGAATAAAACTCATACAGCAGCCGTCCGCAAAGCAGATAGAGCGGATAACACACCACGCCGTCGTTGCTTCGACCGAAAATGTTGCCGAAAACAAGCACAAGTACAAGCGTGGTCATCAACGGCTGAAGGAATGTCCAAAACATACCCAGCACCGAATTGCGGTATTGCAGCTTCACATTCTTGCGAACGATTTCAAGCAGCAAATAGCGATACTTTTTGAAGTTTTTGAAATAGCGGCTC
>DNXM01000002.1:1781-8693 GCA_003505905.1 Oscillospiraceae bacterium | reverse complement strand
AAAGTACTCATAGGTTGTGTGCCTTTCTGTTTTTCGATTAGCCTTTGCGAAACGCCCATTTGGCAAAGTATTTGAGCATGGAAGAAACCTGAACCAGCATCAGCTTAAAATTCT
Organism: Oscillospiraceae bacterium; assembly: GCA_003505905.1. Lineage (GTDB taxonomy): Bacteria > Bacillota > Clostridia > Oscillospirales > Acutalibacteraceae > UBA8612. Next base: position 8,579 of record DNXM01000002.1, on the reverse strand, counting down.
TCTTGCTCTCCCGACCCCAAACATGGTAAACCACTGCTTCGGGGTAATAGACCGCCTTCGCCTTTGTTCGCACCGTGCGGGTAATATCACAATCCTCAAAATAGAGAAAATAGCGTTCGTCAAAGCCGCCGATTTCACGGAACAAATCCGTGCGGAACATCATAAAACATCCCGTTGCGTTTTCGATTTCCTGCGTCTTCGTCAAATCCGCATCCATCATGGCGTACTCACGCAGCAGCTTGCCCGGCTCGCTGCCGTCCCGCATACGGCTTGCCGCCAAGTAGCGCAGCTTCGGGTTGCGCTTGCCCAAAATCTGCGGCCGCCCGTCGGGGAAACAGATTTTCGGGGAAAGCAGACCGATTTCGGGATGCTCGTCCATGTATTCCGCCATTTTTGCAATTACATCGCTGTCAATGCTGATGTCGGGATTGATGACGCAATGATATTTTGAATCCAGTCGGTCACGCACCACATTGTGCCCGCTGCCGAAGCCGGAATTTTTGTTGTTGTAAATCACCTGCACCTGCGGATAGGTCTGCGTCAAATGCTCGGGCGTACCGTCCGTTGATGCGTTGTCGACCGCATAGAGCGTGAAGTTGTATTTTTTGGTTTGTTCGAGCAGTGTTTTTACCGTTTCGTCGATACTGCCCTTATTGTTTGGGTGACAATGCACCCGGAAATTTTGCAGTCCGTAATGGTGACCATTCCTTTCACTTTGTGCCGCCCGGCTTACGGTAAGCCGCTATTGCACGCACCATGTTGACACGCCAAATCAATTTTTGAAGCAGTCCCGTTTTTCCGCCGGTCATACTGCCTTCGTTTCGCCGCCAAAGAATCAGCGGGTCACTAATCAGCTCCACCCGACCGACTCGCTCGCTGACAAGACCGAGCCACTGGTCGTGCATGGGTATTTTTTCGGGGAACGGCATCGCCGCTTCAAAGGCTTCTCTCGTCAAAGCCATACAGCAACCCGTGTAGCCGTTGCGCAGAATGTTTCGCACCGTTCCTTTGCCGACACCCCGGGTTTCAAAAAGCGTTTGCCCGATGGGGCTTAAATTGCCGTCCGTCAGCCTTGCGTTATGAAGCACACAGCACGCACCGCTCCGGATAACCGCCATCACCCGTTTGACCTTGTTCGGCATCCAAACATCGTCTTGGTCGGCTAAAAAAGCCACATCGCCGGTGCATTGCGAAAGCAGAAACTCCTTGTTTTTGTCCACGCCTGCGTGGGGACCTTCAAAATAACGCACTCGTCCGTCCCGCAAAAAAGGCTCACACGCCTCCCGGGTTTTGGGCGTTCGGCTGTCATCGGAAATCAGCAGTTCGTCATTCGGCCCGAGCTGGGGCAAAATGGATTCAAGCTGTTGAGAAATATATTTTTCGCCGTTATAGGCGGCAACAAGTACCGAAATTTTCATCGCCTGCACCGTCAAAACGCTCCTCTTTCTTTATTTTGAGCATAAAAACAGCCGGATAGGCATATTTTCGTTGATATTTTACCATATATTTGTTAACAAAGTGTTACAAAGCGTATTACGGTACGATTGACCGCTCCACCTGCTCGAAAAAAGCCTTATTTATATAGGCAGATGTGTGCACCGACATACCCTGCCTTGCCAACACGGATACCCGAATGCGACCGACCCGAAAGCGGTTGAGCAAAGCATTCGTGCGGTACTGTGCCGTCTGCACATCCTTCAGCAGGAGCATGACCGTGCTTTTGTTCCACACCCCTCTTGTGATGCAAAGCCCTTTTTCATCCGCACAAAACCGCTTTGTGCAACTGCCGACCGCACACCCGAGCACCACAATGCCCACGAGCACCGCCCCGAGCCAAACCGACCGACTCACGGCAAGCAAAGCGCCGAGCGGAAGCGCAAAAAGCATTCCGCCGAACAGCGTCATGGCAAAATCGCATTTATGCGCGCGCACGGCATCCCCCTTGCAAAGAAAGTTCGGCGCACAGCGCACAAGCAGTTGACGCACCTGCTCTTTTTTCATCAGCAGGCAAATCTGCGAGGTTTCTTTTTTGTCGTCCCCCATGCCGACCACGCACACCTCGGCGTAACACAGCCCGAAAAAACGGCTGAGCAAGGGCTGACGCACCGCCACCGCCTTAATTTTGTCGGTTTCAAACGAATAGCTTTTTTTCGCAATCAGCCCCGAGGACAAAAAGAAGCGTTGCTCATCGGTTTCCAAGGTGAAGCTCCACAGCGACAGCATTTGAAGAGCCATGCGCACCAGCCAGCCGCCGAGCGCCAAAAACAAAATCGGCAAAAACCGCTCCAACGACCGATTGCCGTCCGTGTAATCCGTCAGCCACAGCAAAAGCCCCGACAGCAAAAGCGGCACAATCGGCTGACACAACAGCACATGACGCACCGCCTGCCGAGGGCTTGCCTGCACAAGCACCTGCCGGAGCGACTGCGCTTCTTCGGCGGCTGCCGCCGTCTGCCCCCTTTTTTCGAGCAGAGCCTGCCGAAACGCCCGTGCCTTGTCGGCTTTCAGCACAAAGGTGAAATCCGTTGACTGCGCCGTTACGGACGAATCAATATCCAAGCGGATTTTTGCCGTGCCGAGCAGTCGCTCAAAAAAGTTTTCTTCCAGGTTCACCGTGGCAATCGTGTTCAACGGCAAGCGGGAGCTTTTTTTCAACAGCGTTCGCCGCTCGACCACCAGCGCATCGCCTTGCAGACAGAACACGGTTCTGCGCCAGCGAAAAATCGAAACCGCCGCCGTAATCAGCCCGAGAAGCACCACCGCAGGCGGAAGAACCGCCGAAAAGCCGTTTGCACCCCGTTGCATTTGCCAAGCAAGCTCCTGCCAATATTCTTTTGTGTAAATCGGATAAAACGAGCGTTGATTGAACAGCATCGACCACCCGAACGAAAGCAGGATAACGAACAAACCGCCGACACGCTCCAACACAACGGAAAAATGATTGCGCTGTTCCTGCTCAAACATCGCCGTTTCCTCCGCTTCGTTTTTGCGCCGCCGCCTCGTTCAGCCGCTCGGTCAGCTCGCTCGCCCGTTTCTCCTCCAAAAAGCGTATCGTTGCCCGTGACCCTGCGGTGATTACCGTAACCTCGGCAAGCCCGAACAGATTGTCCAACGGTCCCTTGGTTTGGTTGATTTGATAAATGCAGGCAATGGGTACGACCGTGCGGTTCACCCAAAACACGCCCTCGATTATTTCCATGCGGTCTGCCGTAATCAAGTAGCGATAACGGCGGTGGCGAAGCAACGGCATTGCAACGCTCCAACCAAGCGCAAGCAACACCGCCGCGGCAATCAAGATAAATTCCGTCACACCCTGCGTGCAAAGCAAAATCGGAATTAAGCTTAAACCGACAAAAGCGACACCTTCCGATGTCGCCGTCATGCGCATAAGCTTCAAAGCCTTCGCTGTCAGTCTGTTATATTCCATCGGCAAACCTCCTTGTTTCAAAGCGAGTCTATGATGCCGTCGGCAATGGCGGCGGCATAGGCGTCAAAGTTTCGGTCAAACAATTTGTTGTCACCGATGTTGGTCATAAAGCCAAGCTCCAGCAAGCAGCTTTTGCACTTTGTGCCCGCATTCACGGCATAATTTTTGGTGATATCACCCCGGTAGCCTGCGGACACGCCACGATTTTTGCCGAAGCCGACCTCATCCAGCTTTTTCAAAACGGTTTTGGCAAGGCTGAGGTCCGGCACGGGCGAGGTGTTTTTAATCCACGCCTCAATGCCCGTAACATCCGTGTCATCGGCACTGTTGCGGTGAATCGAAACGAACACCGTTGCCTTCTTTTCGTTGCTGAATTCATAGCGTTCCTCGAGCGAAACGGTCGAATCGTCCTTGCGGGTGTAAATCACCCGATAGCCCTTTTCTTCCAGAATTTTTCCGACCGCCAAAGTCATTTTCAGGTTATCATCCTTTTCCAAGCGGTCATCCGTCATTGCACCCGTGTCGCTTCCGCCGTGCCCTGCGTCCAGGCAAATCAGCGGTGTTGCTTTGCGGTATTTCAGCACGCCGAACACGGCAAGCGCCGCAATTACAATGCCGAGTGCAATCAGCAAAAGCTTTTTCTTTTTATCCATGGTTTATCCTTTCAATGCTTTCATCACCGTGCTTGCAATCGGCAGCGCAACATCCGAACCGCCGCCGCCGTTTTGCACCGTAACCACAATCGCATAGGGGAAGCTCTCATCCATCGAAGCACCCACAAACCATGCGTGCGACTTTTCGCCCTCGACCTGTGCTGTGCCGGTCTTACCGCCGAAGCTCATGTTCGGGAATTTTTTGTCGCCGTAATTGTTCAGCACATTGTCCCGCATCATCGTGCGCAAAGCGGAAGCGGTTTCTTCCTTTAGAATGTTGGTTGTTTTCAAACTGCCGACCGTGCCCGAAAGCAGATTTTGAACAAAGTAGGGCACCGGTGTGCTTCCGCCGTTGGCGGCCGCACCGGCGAGCATCATCATATTCAGCGGATTCATCAGCGTGGTATACTGCCCGATGGCAGCCCAACCCAAGTCGACTTCCACCGCCTCGGACAAATCAAAACGACCCTTTGCGGTTTTGAAACCGCTGATGTCGTAGCTGTTGCAAAGCCCCATGCTTTTCACGGTTTCGGTCAGCTTTTCCTTGCCCAACTCCACACCAATGGCGGCGAAGGTCGAGTTGCAGGATTTGGTCAGTGCCTTGCCGAAGCCGAGCGTGCCGTGCTTGTTGTTGCAGATAACCTTTCCGCCCGTTGCGGTGGTATACGCTCCGTCACATTTGAACTCCCGTGTGAAAATGTCGGGAATGTTTTCAATCGCACACGCCGAGGTGACAAGCTTGAAGGTCGAACCGGGCGTAAACAAGCCCGTGAGAAGGCGGTTCATGTAAGCGCCCTCATATTTGCTGTTCGTTTCAATGTCCGCCGGCTTATTCAACGGGTCATAGGTCGGGGTGGACACCATGCAGACAAGCTCCCCTGTTTTGTAATTGTAAACGCCGACCGTGCCCTTTCGTCCGTTCAGCGCTTTATAAGCGGTTGCGTTCAAATTCGCATCAATCGTCAGCGTCACATCCGACCCTTCGCCGTCATTCACCAAGCGGTAAATGCCCTCAATTCGGCTGTAACCCGTCAGCTTATCCCGGCAAAGAGTGTGTGCGCCGCACGCTATGTAACCATACGGGTCACCGACCGCATGAAGCGTGGCTTTGCGAATGGTTTCGCCGGAATTATATTTGCGCTTTCCGTCGACACTTTCGGCTAACACAACGCCGTTTCGGTCTAAAATTTTACCTGCGTTGGTAATTTGACCGCCCGAATAGAGGTGACCGTTGGCGCGGGAGGTCGCCCATGTTCCGCCGTGCAGAAAAAAGCTGACCGCCAGCAAAATCAAGCCGACCGAAAACGCCGCAATGATACCGAGCAAAACATAAGCCCGTTTTGTCAATGTGTTCATGGCTTTTCCTCCATTTGCACTTCAAGCTTCGGGTATGTTTTGATGTCGGCGCTTTTGATAAAAGCAAACAGCGCCCACGAACAAATCATACTCGTTCCGCCGCGGCTGATGAACGGCAGGGTCACACCCGTGAGCGGCAGTAAATCCGTTACGCCGAACACATTCAAGCTCAACTGCACCAACAGCATTGCCGCTGCGGCGACCGCCGCAATGGAATAGACCGTTGAGCGTGCATGGCGAGCCAGGCGAAGCGCATAGACCGCCACAAACGCAAAGCTGAGCACCACGCAGAAAGCAACAATCATGCCCCATTCTTCGCAAATCACGCCGAAAATTAAATCGGTGGTGGAGGCAAACACCTTGCGCAGTTTTCCGTTGCCGACACCCAAACCGAACAAGCCGCCGCTTGCCGAATAAATCAGCACACGGGTCTGCTGAAAGCCGCTTTCGTTCATGTACTCCCACACATGGCGATACGCCTGAAAGCGCTTTGCCACATAGGGCTTAAAATAAACAATCAAGCCTGCGCCCAGCACGGCACCGACGCCGATTAAGCCGATGGTTTTGATGTCACCCGAGCGCATGAATGCCATGACCATGAAGGTGCAAAAGAAAATCAGCGCCGTACCGAAGTCACGCATCAAAAACAGCGCACCGACGCAGCCGAGTGAAAAAATCAAGTAAGTCGTCAAGCTGCGGGTGGACTGCAATTTTTCCAGCGTTGCCGCACCGACAAAAATGAAGCCGACCTTGACCAGCTCCGACGGCTGAATGGACACGCCGCCCAAATTTATCCAGTTCAGCGCACCGTTGACCACCTTGGCAAGCAACAAATTCAGCCCGAGCAAACCGACACAGCCCACGGCAACGAACCAATGCAGCGCATTGACGACTTCGACATTGCGCATAATGGCAAGCAAAGCCACAAACGCAATCAAGCCGATGAGAATGGCGATGAACTGTTTAAGTGCATAGTTCGGGTAGACGCTCGCCACGGTGACAAGCCCGAAGCCCGAAAGCAAAAAGGCGATGATTTCCAGCTCGGTGTTGCGTTGCTGTGCAAAGTTGCGAGCCAGGACAAAGTAGAGCCACTCCACGGTCAAAAAGCCGCCGAACACGCCAAGCACCTCGGTTTGCGCTTCTTCAATCTGCGAAAGCACCGCCATGCCCGAAATAAGCTGAATCGCCGTAACGAGCAAAAGCATATAAAGCCAATGAAACGGTTGTTCTTTTTTTTGCGTTTTTCGTTGTTCTTTTTCCGCCAAGCAGCTCACCGCCTTTCCGTGTTGTTTCTCACTTTATAATGTTCATTAAAAATAAAGATGACACCGCCCATGCCGACAACATCGCCGTCCCTTAAAC
>DNXM01000002.1:0-1755 GCA_003505905.1 Oscillospiraceae bacterium | reverse complement strand
CCTTAAACGCCGTCTGCCGTTGCCGAGCGGTTTTGCGTTGACGGTTGTGCCGCCGAGGGAATTCATATCTTCAATAAACCACGCACTCCCCTGCGAGGTTATCCGAGCGTGTTTCGGCGAAATCGCCGTGTAGCGCAAGCGGACATCACATTCCGAATTGCGCCCGAACACACAGCTGTCACAGCCGATGATATACGCCTTGTCGCCTGCCTCGTCAATCAACGCAGGGTCAAACTGCGCCTGCGGTTTCATTCGGACGGCTCTCACCGCCGCCTTGCGTGAAAATTCACGCCGCTTCTCCCGTTCCTCCTGCTCCTTATCGTCCTCATCGGCATCCACAAAAACAAAGCAGGCACTGCCGAAATAAACCTTGTCGCCATGCACAATCGGAGTGGGCTTGGTGACGGTGTTGCCGTTGACAAACACACCCGTGCTTGAATTAGTGTCCGCCACCACCCAACCGTCACGCCGCTTGGAAATAACCGCATGAAAACGGGATATGTCGGGCATCGTCAGCACAATATCGCAGGTTTTGCTGCGCCCAATGGAGTTTTCCCACCGGGTGAGCGGAAGCCTTTTTTTACTGCCGGGGTCGTACAGATAAGACCCGATTCGTTTGCCGAAACGGCGACTGACCAGCGAAACCACACAGCTGCCCAGCACCATCACCGCCAAAGCCGCCACCAAGTAACGGCTCATGGAAAGCAGTATATCGAAAATTTCATTGATTTCCATGCTTCGACTCCTTTTTCTTGATTAGCCTATTTTACTCCACACAAACAAGCCTTGTCAACCGAAACTCGTTCTTCCCAACGGTTGACATTTTCGGCGAAGGAATTTATACTGAATTATAATGTGTTTTTCTTTCCGAATTTCGACAAAAAAACAAAAAATTTTCAACAGCAAGGAGAATCATTCCATGAGCATTAAACAAAGCCTTTACGGGTTCATGCCCGACGGCAGAGAAGTCACCAAATACACCATCAAAAACAAGGGCGGCTGTTTTATTGAGCTGATTACCTACGGCGCAACCTTTTTGTCGTGCTTTGTGCCCGACCGTGACGGTATTTTTCAGGATGTCCTGCTCGGCTTTGACGACATNNNCAAATCAACCGTTCTGCATATCAAGGCATGGCAGTCGGTCGTTTTGCCAACCGCATTGCAGGCGGACGCTTCACGCTTGACGGCGAAACCTATCAAGTAGTATGTAACGAAAACAACGACAAGAGCCTGCACAGCAACGGCGAATTTTCCGAAGCCAACTTTAACGCCGAAATTCTCGGCGAAAACGCCGTGCGTTTCACGCTTGTTTCCCCCGACGGCACCTTCGGCTTTCCCGGCACGCTGAATGCCGCCGTCACCTACACCTTCAACGATGAAAACGAGGTTATCATTGACTACCGTGCCGTGTCCGACAAGACCACGCTCATCAATTTGACCAACCACGCTTATTTCAATTTGGGTGGCTGCTTGAGCGGTGATGTGCTCGGTCACGAGCTGATGATTGATGCCGACTTTTTCACGCCGACCACGCCCGACAGCATTCCCACGGGCGAAATTCGTCCCGTTGAGGGCACGCCGTTTGATTTTCGCACGGCAAAGCCCATCGGCAAAGAAATTCATGCCGATTACGACCAGCTCACCGCCGCCAAGGGCTACGACCACAACTTCTGCCTCAACAAAGGGGACGGCGTAAAGATGCGTGCCTATGAGCCGAAGAGCGGACGCACGCTCAGCGTCACCACCGACTGCCCC
>DNXM01000119.1:197-2869 GCA_003505905.1 Oscillospiraceae bacterium | reverse complement strand
CGACCACCGCAACAGGCGGCTCGGGCACACAGCGGATAATCGGCTGTTCGATAACAACGGATTCCGCCTCCGGCTGAACGGGCGTATAAACAACCTCTTGCGCCTCGGACTCCTCAACCTCCTCCTGCATCGGCTCGGTCGGCAGCGTGTCGATATCCTCCAGGGAAAACGGTGTTTCGTCGGGAGCAAAATCGGGCACAGCCTCCGGCTCAATCGGCTGGCTGATTTTTTTCGGTTTACGCCTTGCGCCGGGCTTTGGCTGCTTTTTATCCAAATAATGGCTCCAATAGGTCGAAATAAAATTTCGCAAAGCGGCGGCAAAAAAACCGATAATCAAAAAGCCGCCGAACGGCAACAGCAAGCCGCTCAAATTGCGTCCGTGACGGAATACAAAACCGCCGACAGAACCACTGCCGAGAATTTCACGAATCAAGCCCGTTGCAATCAGCACCGCCGCATAGCCGAGCGAAGCCGTCAAGCCATCCCGCAAGGCGGAAAGCGGACGAATTTTGACGGCAAAGCGTTCACACCGAAGCACCACAAGCGAATTGACCGCCATAATCGGCAAATAAAGACCGAGGGAAGAAAACAGCTCCGGCTCGTTCTTTTCCAGGAACAGCATGAACGGTAAAACAATCACTCCGCCGAGCAAAATATACAAACCGATGCGCACCCAACGCACCATGCGTTTCATGCACAGAGAAGCGATGACCTCGCTGAAGGTAATCACCACCGCCGCCACAAGAGCAAGCAGGGCAGACCCACGCAGGGAGGTTGCCATAGCAACCACGGGGCAAAGACCGACTGCCTGCACAAGCACGGGATTGAATAACCCTGCGTTGCGCAAAAGCAAACCGGCTTTTTTGTTTTCGGCTGTCATGCTCTCCACCTCTTTCCAATCGTTCAGCCAAACAGCTGAACCCAATAATAAGTTTTCTTTGCCGTGTCGTAACGGCACGCAGTGCATAAACTATAAAGAAGGAAGAAAAAGAACCTTTTGAAGGACGCTCCTACCGGTTTCGGGTCACTCTTTTCTGTATGAAAGTTCCTTTTTGTTCTTTCTTTTTTCCTGCGCATTATTCAGCAAACGCTCAACAACAGGCCACAGCGCATCGGTGAGCAAAACGGCAAAGAATGCGCCCTCTTCAAACGCACCGAAACGGCGCAGAACCATGCACAGCACGCCGCCGATGAAGCCGAACAGCAGCCGATACAGCGGTTTTTCGGGCTGTGTGCCGGGCTCGGTAATCAAGAACAAGGCGGCGAACAGCATTGTGCCGGCGCAAAGCTCCAGCACAACGGAGGGAAGCAAGCTCGTCACACGGGGCAGACAAACGGCAACAAGCGCACCGCCCGTCAAAAAGCCTGCCACACTGACAAACAGCTTTGTGCGGCGAATAAGCATATAAATCGCACTGCCGAGCAAAACGAGAATACAGCCCGCACCCATGGGGCCCGGGAAATTTCCTGTTAATATATCAATGGCACGCACGGAGTTTAACCGAACCGAGGTGTTCTGCGACAGCAACGCCGCCAGTGAAACACCCGTTCCGCTCAAAGCATCCGATACCTTCGGGTAGTCAAAAACAAGGTCGGGGAAGCATATAGTAATAAAGGCCATACCTGCGGCGGCAGGCGAAAACGGCAGGCGTTCCACCTTGCCGAACGGAAGCTTCGCCGCAATCACGGCAAACGAGCTTGCGCAAATCGGCAGCCAAACCGGAGCCGAAGCCGGAAGCATGAGTGCAATCATCAACCCTGTCACAACGGCGCTCAAGTCGCCGATGGTGATTTTCTTTTTCAGCACCAAGCAACCGAACAGCTCACACAAAACCGCACTCAACACAGAAACGACCAACAGCTTCACTGCGTAACCGCCGTAATAGTACCATGCGCTCACGCACGGCAAAACCAGCATGGCAAGCATATCCAGCCAAAACAGCCGTGTTTTTTTCTGCGTCAAATCCATAAGGCACTGCGCCTCCTTCCGATTGGTTTCCATTATTTGAGTCTTGCTTTATGGCTTGTCATTTCGTTAGGATTATACTATACAACTTTTTCGTTAGGGGGTCAACCCACATGAGGGTAGAAGAGCTGAATGATGAGGCAATTATTGTGGAATTATCAAGCGATGACATGAAAAATCTGAACATTACTTATGAAGAAATGGATTATGCCAATGTTGAAACAAAGCGAGTGATTTGGACGGTGCTGTCCAAAGTCAAACGCACCCTCGGGCGTGAATTCGGCACCACGGGGCGACTGTTTGTGGAAGCCATGCGGCAAGGTGCAGACGGCTGTGTGCTTTTTTTCACAAGAGAATCGCAACCGCCTCACCCCAAGCGCTATCTCCTGCGGCAAAAGCCATCCTACCTGACCGTTCAGTTTTCTTCGCTCGACACCGTGTTTGCCTGCGCCGAAGCCCTTGTTTTTGCGGGAATAAAAACAAACAGCAGACTCTATATGCTTAACAACAAATATCGCCTGCTGGTGAAGCAAACCGCAGACGGAAACCACCTGCGCCAATGCCTCCATGAGTTCGGCACACTCATCGGAGAGAGTGAAGCCGTCACCCTGCACACCGATGAGCATTGGAACTGTATTATTCGGGAAAATGCGCTGGAAAAGCTTACGAGAAAAGCATCATCATAAATCCGGCAGCAACGGCAGAA
>DNXM01000119.1:0-127 GCA_003505905.1 Oscillospiraceae bacterium | reverse complement strand
CCCATTGCGTGCATGAGCAGGAAGTTGGTCGGGTTGGCTTTTTTGCCCTCAACCTGCGACACACGCGCCGCCATGGGGACCGCCGAAACACCTGCCGAACCAATCAGCGGATTGACCTTGCCCTTGG
>DNXM01000093.1:3167-3399 GCA_003505905.1 Oscillospiraceae bacterium | reverse complement strand
TCCGCCGCCGCCACCGCCGCCGCCTGCACCGGTGAGCGTTTTGAGCAAAACCTTACCCAAAGCACCGCCTGCACCGCCTGCGCCGATGTTGCCGCCCATTGCGTTGACCGTAACGCCCGTGGTGTTCAAGCTGCCCATATCTGCTGCCGCCACGGAATCACCGCCGGGCAAGCCGTCTTTACTGCTGACATATTCGGTGTGCTGAACGCCGTCATCGTCCTTATACTTGAAG
>DNXM01000093.1:2375-3149 GCA_003505905.1 Oscillospiraceae bacterium | reverse complement strand
TATGTACTGAAGCCGCCATAGCCGCCGTCCAAGCCGGTGGCACCCGGTGTGCCGATGCCCGCACCGGCACCGCCGCCGCCTGCACCGCCTGTACCGCCCGCACTCTGCACATCCCATGTGCCGTTGAACAACAGCTTGATATAGGTCTTGATATAATCCAAGAATTTTTCGTTGTAGCGACCGCCTGCAGAACCGGCTTCACCGGCACCTGCGTCACCGCCGTAGGCAATCAAGTTGCCTTCGCCGAGCACATTCAGCGTTGAGCCCTTCGGAATCCAAATTCCGGCGCCGCCGCCGACTTGACCGCTGCCTGCGGCACCTCGTACCGTCAAGGTTACGCCCGACGGAATCGTCAAATTAACGGTTGCGCTTTCACCAATCGTGATACCGCTTCCGCCGCTTGCGCTGTTTGTGATGGTTGTGTTTTGGCTAACCGTGTAGTTACCGCTTGCCAGCACAACGCCGCTTGTGCTGTTTGTCAGCACCTGGTCTGCCGCAAGAGCCGCAAACGGGATTGCCGTCAGCACAAAAAGCACTGCCAAGCAAACACTCAAAACCCTTTTTTTCATAAGTACATTCTCCTTTCGATTTCAGTAACTTATAGCAATACATTTTTATAATACTTATTTTTCCTAATTTTGTCAACCTGTTTTCTTCCGTTTTCGACTTTCGCTATTTCAATATCGTACAAGCCGTTTTCGTTATGTTGCTTTTTTCATCATGTTGCTTTTTTCATCGAAATCGGTTACAATGTCGGCAAGGGAGGCGAAAAGA
>DNXM01000093.1:0-2342 GCA_003505905.1 Oscillospiraceae bacterium | reverse complement strand
TTCAATTTGCTTATTGTGTTTTACTCTCTTTTATTCTCTGTGCCGGGCTTGTTTCCTGCGCAGGTCAAAAGACCTTTTCCGTTGAGCTGGATGAAAAAATTGCCGAAAAGTTCCGGGGCTGCGTTTCAGTCGATGAAATTTTTCGGGATATCGCCGAAATTGATTTGTATTACAAGCCGAACACAAAAGGGCTGACCTCCGAAACGAAAGTGGACGAAGAAAACGACACCGCCGATGTTTTTTGGACAAACCAAAGCGGCGAAACCGTTTACAAATTCTATGAAGGCTACGGCGAAAAATGCTTTGATTGGTTCACCGAAACAAAGACGGGGAATGCCGTTGTGCATTATTCGGACAACGATGGCGAACGCTATTCCGTCACGGTTAAAAGCAAGGATTACACCATTGATTTATACGATTTGAACAAGCGAAATGCTTACGGTGCCGACGGCGTTTCCGTCACAATCCGCAAGGCGAAAGCTTCGGTTTTGGACGAGTTCATTTCATACCAATACTACAACAAAGTTTGGACGGTTTACGCCTGCCGTTACTGCGCCGAGGACGGATACCACGAATACATGACTTATGTCGACGAGGAGACAAAGAAAATCGCTTCCTCCGATTCCGTTCTTTATTCCCGCACGGATTCCGAGCCGAGCTGTCAAGCGCAAATGCTGACCGACGGCCTTGTTGCTTACGCACCCGAGCTTGTTGTTCCGCAATATAATTTGACCTATTGCGGTAATACGCAAAACGCAAAATGGTACTTGACTGCCGATTTTGTTTTATCATTCGACTCGGAAGAACAGCGAACGGCTTACGCCGAAAAGTACGGCATCAAGGGCAGCGAAACGCAGGGCAACGAAAGCGATTTTATATCCCTACGAACAGGTAAAATCACCGTTCCACTTGCAGACGATTTTGAAAACCTTGACGGCTTTTTGAACATGGGCGAGGTGGATGATTCGTATTACGAAGCCGTTCAATTAAACGGAAACGGTGAAATTTCCGCTCTCTTCCCATCGGGCGCTTACAGCTATTATTAAGCAAAAAAATGCAGCGTTTTCCTTTCCGTTCGGATTGGTAAACGCTGCATTTATTTAGTCGAAATTCAAGAGCCGAGGGTGTTTTTAACAAGCGATTCGGCGCTATTATCCCCGGACGAATTTCTGCGACTGTTTCAAAATTTTAATCAACGGAACGATGAGAAAACCGCACACAAGGTTGCTGATGCCGTGCATTGCATCATAAGGCAAGCCGGCAACAATCCATGTTATCATTCCCTTGAAATCAAGCCCGAATAAAATTGCCTGAACCGGCGCATAAAGCGTGCCGAACAGGAACCCGTGCAGGGAACAGACAACCGCACTGACAAGCATGAGCTTTTTATCCGAAAGCTTTTGGGGGATAAGCAAGGACACACCCCACAGAACCGTCCAGATATACAGATACGGCAGCCACCATGTTGCAAAGCCGTTAAAAAGGCCGGTCAAAAAAACAAAAATGTATGTCGGATAAAGTGCTTTTTTGCGGTATACGATTGTTTCCGCAACGATGAAAACGCCGATAAGATGCACATTCGGCAAGACCTCCATCAGCACCTTCGAGGCGTACATCAAAGCGCCGAGCATACTGAAAACCGTCATCTCGAAAACCGTCACTTTGATTTTTGAACGATTGATATTCATATCCTATCCCTTCGCATTGCCCAAGAGATTTTTACAGATCACAGTCCGATAAGCATTCCGACTTGGGAGGTAACAAACCGTTCCTCCGTTACGGTAATGGCTGTTGCGACGGATTTTCACCGAGATTTCCTTATCCCCGAGCCATATCGTCCTGCAATATGCCCGACAATGAATCATCAATTCAATGAACCGTGTTACTTTTTGTCGTTTTATTTTATCATGCAATCGAAATTTGTCAATACCCCGAACCCAGTCGCAGCCGAACATTCGCTCGAAAGCCACCAGGCGTGCACCGCTATATGAACAAACGGATGATTTTTAACGAACAAGCCAAAACGGCTTCTTCCCGCAGCGAGAAGAAGCCGTTTGTTTGGTTGTTTGGGGTCAAAAACCGCCTTATATCAACGGTTTCGGCTTATTTGTAGCTTTCCGCAACAGCAACTGCGCAAGCAACTGTTGCGCCTACCATCGGATTGTTGCCCATGCCAATCAAGCCCATCATTTCAACATGAGCCGGAACGGAAGAGGAGCCTGCGAACTGTGCATCGCCGTGCATTCTGCCCATGGAATCGGTCAAGCCGTAGGAAGCAGGGCCTGCTGCGACATTATCCGGGTGAAGGGTTCTGCCTGTGCCGCCGCCGGAAGCAACGGAGA
>DNXM01000069.1:13590-13766 GCA_003505905.1 Oscillospiraceae bacterium | reverse complement strand
GAAATGTATTTGGAAACCATTCTGATTTTGTCCGAAAAGCAGCAATATGTTCGCTCGATTGATGTGGCAAATTATACGGGGTATTCAAAGCCGAGCGTGAGCCGTGCGGTGAATCTTCTCAAGGATAACGGCTACTTGGATGTGAGTGACTCGGGTTACTTAACGCTGAAGGATGC
>DNXM01000069.1:12993-13565 GCA_003505905.1 Oscillospiraceae bacterium | reverse complement strand
CGCATGGAGGTTGCTTCCCGTATTTATTATCGTCACAAGATGTTATCGGATTTTTTTGTTATGCTCGGTATTTCTCCGGAAACGGCGGCGAAGGATGCCTGCAAAATCGAGCACGATATCAGCGATGAGGCGTTTGGATGTATTTGCGGCCATGTGAAAAAGTACATGACTGAATAGAGCGGAAACACAATAAAAATCACCCCGAAAGCTTGGCTGTGAAGTGCTTTTGGGGTGATTGTTTTTATGCGATTGTGATTATTTCGTTCGGTTCGGTTTCCAAATCGAGTCGGTTGCCCGGATAGTGTTTGGTCGTGCCCCGGTAGGTTACCTCCAACCCCGAATAAGGCATGAGGATGTGAGCCGTTCCGCCGATTTCCGAGCGGATGACGGTGGTGCCCACTTTACCGTTTTGAATTTCGGAGGACACCAAAAACGCTCCGTCTGCGCGCAAATTTTTAAATTTTGCGTTGAGCTTTTTGTCCCAGCAGGGGAACAGGCGAATCAGCCCCTGGTGGCTTTGCATCGCCATTTCGTTGAACAGATTGGCGGGAATGGAGCAATCCTCCAGGCAG
>DNXM01000069.1:11291-12985 GCA_003505905.1 Oscillospiraceae bacterium | reverse complement strand
AGGCAGCCGCCGATAAAGCAGTAAATGAAGTTGTCCTGCCTGCGCTTTTGGTTAAGCTCACGGAGCTTTTGCGTCAAAATTTCGGGGTCAACGCCGAGCCTTGCTCCCATGGGGAAAAACGAAGAAACGGCATTGTCGTCAATAAAGCAATAGCGGCTCTTCATCTTGAAGGTGTTGCGTGCAATCTTCAGGTCTTTTTCGGAAGAGGAAAGACCGACACAGCCGCCCGGATAAATGTGCTGCATTCCGACATCGCCGCCGTTGTTCCACATTTGACCCGATTCGGTGTAACGGAACACTTTTTTGCCCCAACGGTAATAGGTGGAAAACGGCGCAAGATGCTCCAACATATCCTGCCATTTTTTCTGCTTGTCCTCGTCGATGCCGAGAGCCTTTGCCATGTCGATGCCTGCCTCTAAACCAAGCCGCAGTGCGCCGAGGGTCAAAGCGTTGTTTTTGTCGTTGAGGTAGCGCTTGTATCGCTTGGGGTTGTAATCGGTGCGGTAAATCGGCACTTCATGCGCCGCATCCTGACAAACGGAGTAATGCCCGTTTTCAAAAACCGCATAATCTTCAAAGAACGCAAGGCACCTTTTCACAAACGGATAGGCGTGCTCTCTTGCGTAATCGCAATCTCTCGTTGCTTTCCAACGAAAAATGGGGATGTTTGCCGGATGAATGGCATTGCTTTTTTGCCCGAGAAACAATCGGTCAAAGCAGTACGGGTTCTTTTTGTCCAATTCGGAGCATAAGCCTTTTGGCATCATGCCGACGGGATAAATCACGCCGCCGCAATCCCAGTGCTTGGCAAATTCGGAGCCTTTATCGTAAAAGTCCTCCATCGGTGCCATATAGCAGTCGGTGAATTCCACATGGTTTGAGGAGCAGGCGGCATAGAAAGGCGCCTGAAAATTGTAATTCAAGTGGTAGTCGTTGTGCCAATTCGGGCACTCGATGGTAACGAAATTGCCGAAAATGCCGGGCGGAAATTTTTTGTTGCCGGCGCATACGGCGAGAAAATACTGCGAAGAATACCAACCTAACTCAAAATCCTCATCGCTGATGTGAAACGATGATTTGCTCCAAAGCTCCGCCCAAGCGTTTGCGTGCTCGTGAAGCAAAGCCTTTGTGCGTGCCTCATCCGTTGCCAAAACGGTTTTTTCAACGGTTTCTTTCGGCGTAGCCGTGTCGTGGTTCGTTGCCGCATAAAAGTAATAGCAACTCTTGTTGATTTCTTTCAAGCCTGCGAAAATGTGTGTTTCATAGGCACATTCTTCGCCGTCAAAGCTGCGAAAAACGAAGTGACCGCCGTCTTTGTCGTATTCGCCCTTTTGCCCGTAGGTTTTGCCCTCATAGACCTTCAAAATCGGGTGAATGGCAACATTGCCGGTGCTTTGCAGAAGGATGCTGTTGTCGGTTTTGCAAACGGTGACGGTGATTTTGCACGCATCGTTTCCGTTCTTGAAGATACAGCGCAGTTCGCCCTTATCCATGTCCTGCTCAACGCAATAGTTGTCGTAAAGAGCGGAATTCACAGAAATGTCAATGTATCCCAATGGCTTGTTTCCCGCTTCTTTTATACCCTCGGCGCCGTACCAAAGGTCACATTTGGCAAGATAAAGGCGAAGTCCGTCGGGCGCATTGCCCAAAATTACGGCAAGGTCACCGTTGCCGCAAATCGCACCATCGGGGGT
>DNXM01000069.1:0-11248 GCA_003505905.1 Oscillospiraceae bacterium | reverse complement strand
GTGGCTTGTTTCGGATGGTAATGATGTGGTTCATGGTGTTGTCCTTTTCTTTAAAAAGGGGCTGTCACACAAAATGGTGACAGTCCCCGGCTTTTAGGCTTTGAATTTTTCTTTCATTTCGACGGCTTTTCCGCAGGATAGCCTGCCCTCGGGGCAAACGCCCGTTACGTAACAGCTCGGACCGTAGTGGCGGAAAATTCCGTTGGCTTCACTGCGCAAAACGGCAAGCATGGCGTTGGCGTAAAGCTGAATTTCCCACTGCGCTCTTGTGCAGCTGCGCAGCTTCATGAACAGCAACAGCTCACGGCCGTTCATGGTGGAAACCAAATCAACGGTGTTGCCGCTGAGCAAAAGATACGGCAGTGCTTCGGCTTCACCGTCTGCTTTCATGCACTCGTACAGATGAATGTTATGCTCGAACGCGTTGACATAAGCTTGAAGTGTTTCGGAATCTTTTTTAACATTTTCGGGAACGATATAGCTTGCGCGGTCAACCGTGTTGAGGTTCGGCACCAAAAGTGAATGCATACGGTGACGGGCAAAGTGGGTCAAGGTAGAAAGCGAAACACCGTTGAGCGCAAAGGTGTAGCTGACGGCTTCCAACGCCCTCGGGCGAGTGGTTGCCAAAACGGCTTTGATAATCTTTTCGGCGGTTTCGGGGTCGATGACCGCCTGCTGAATTTGTTCGGCGGTGAAACGGTTTTCTTCGAGCAGTGCGGCAGTGACGACGATTTGTTCGGCGTTTTCCGTTTTACCCAGCAGTTCAACAAGCTCTTTTTCACGGCTCTTTTTCTCAATTGCTTCCATGAAGCCGAAATCGGGTCGGTCGCTTGCGTTCGGCTTGCGTTCGTCAAAGCCGGCGAACAATCCGGGGGCGAGCTTTTCGGCTTGCGCTCTCAACGATTGACCGAGTGCGTAAATTTCGGGCATTTCGGCACCTCGACCGTAAAGCATGGCTTTGAGCACATGAAGCAATTCACGGCCGTTGAGGGAGCAGAAGAAGTTGCTCAAAAAGCAGTAGGGAAGCACAAAACGGGCGTCCTCTTTCGGAACACCGTTGTCAATGAGCTTGGAATACGCTTCAAACAGGGAGCGCACATGAGCTTCGTACTTGGCTCGGTTTTCGGCGCTTTTGAATGCCGGGGTGTAGAAGCCGGCGTCGGAAAAATCGACATAGCGGCGGGATTTGACCGTGAACGATGCCAGGCGGAACTCAATCATAAACTGCTCGACCTGCACGGAAACATCGCTGAAAGCGAGGTTGAAGAAAATGTGTTCAACGGTGGAGTTGTGACCGGAACGGGTAACCTTATCAATTAAATTAGCGTTTTTTTCGGCGTCCTGTGATTTTGCCCAAATGCCGAGCGCATTGCCGGATTGGGTGGAGATGCGACCGCCGGCGGCGCACATTTTTTCGCCGCAATCGCTGATGCCGAGAATGAATACACCGGATTGCTCCATGAAAAAAGCCTCCTCATACAATTTTGGGGACATAATTGTTCATATCATATCGTATTTTTGCGGTGCTGTCAATCGTTGGAATGAGAATGACGGAACATGGAATGAGAATGACGGAACCGACTTCATGTTCGGCTTCTGTTAGAAAACAAAACCGCCGTTGAAGCCGGTTGGAAAATTACTTTGTTGATAGAAAAATCAGAGAAAAACGGTTTTGCTTTTGGCGGATGTTTGGAAACTCCTCTCATCCGTGAGCATTTTGTACATTTATAGCATTACAGCGTTTCTGCCTTAAATGTGGAATTTTGCTTGTTATCCAATCAGGATTTTTTCACCGGGTCGATGAAGCGGAATGTTCTTTTTCTTTTCGGCAAGCGTCACCATCATCGTCAGTCCGCCGATTCTGCCGCAGAACATCAGAAGAACCAAAATGAATTGTGACACGGAGCTGAATTGTGCGGTGATGCCCGTGGAAAGTCCGACCGTTCCGGCGGCGGAAACGGTTTCAAACAAAACAGCCGGGAGCGAAAAACGGTCAACTGCGGCAATGAACATCGTGCCGAACAAATCAAGCAACACATAGATTACCGCAATGGAAGCGGCTCGTTTTACGGTTTCATCGTCAATGCAGCGCTTGAAAACCGTTGGGTTTTTGTTGCCTCTTGCCGAAGCGAACAGCTGCAACAGCAGCACGGCAACGGTTGTGGTCTTTACGCCGCCCGCTGTCGAACCGGGACTGGCGCCGATGAACATTAAGGCGGTCATCAGCAGATTGCCCGAAACGGACAGCTTGCTCATATCCACCGTATAAAACCCTGCGGTGCGTGCGGAAACGGATTGAAACAGGGAGGCGAGCAGGCGCTGCGGTGTGCTCATGCCCTGCATGGAAGCGTTTTCTTCAAACAGAAAGAAGAAAACCGAACCGAACACAATCAAAAAAGCGGAAAAGGAAAGAACGATTTTCGTTTGCAGAGTGTACTTTTTAAAATGTTGCTTTTTTTCGAGCAAATCGTCCCACACCAAAAAGCCGATACCGCCGATAACAATTAAGGCGCAAACGGTCAGGTTGACAATAACATCATCGGCAAACAGGGTCAGCGAAGAGCCGGGGCTCAAGCGCCCCATCAGGTCAAAGCCTGCGTTGCAAAAGGATGAAATCGAGTGAAAAACGGCATAGTAAAGCCCTCTCGGCAAACCGAATTTCGGGCAAAACCGCACGGCGAGCAAAACCGAACCGATGCCCTCAATGCAAAAGGTGCCTGCCACAATGCGCTTGAGAAGCTTGAACACACCGCCTGTTCGCATTGTGCCCTCGGACTGCATGAGGAGCTTTCGCTCATAAAGGCTGATGCGCCGTTTGGTGAAAATGCTGAACATGGTGATGGTGGTCATGATGCCCAAGCCACCGCATTGAATGAGCAGAATGATGACGATTTGACCGAATAGCGACCAGTGGGTATAGGTGTCAAACACCGAAAGCCCCGTGACACAGGTGGCACTCGTGGCGGTGAACAGACTGCTCAAAAACGGTGTCCATTCACGGCTCTTTGCTGAAAACGGCAGACAGAGCAGAAAAGTGCCGATTAGAATTGTGCTGAGAAAGAATAAAACAATCAGCCGTGTGGTGTTGAAATGAGTGAGCTTGTTTTTCATATATTTTCCTCCATGTCCGCCAGGTGTTTTATAGCTTCACCTGCGGCAATCATGCCCGCAACGGGCGGCACGAACGGCACGCTTCCCGGTGTGGCACGGCGAACATCCTCGCCGGTCGGCTGAAACAGCGGTTTTTGCGGCGGCTCGGCGGAAAAGACGACCTTGAGCGAGGTGATACCTCGTTTGCGCAATTCACAGCGCATAACCTTTGCCAGCGGGCAGCCGCTGGTCTTGCCGATGTCGGTCACGCAAAGTGCCGTTGGGTCAAGCTTGTTGCCTGTGCCCATGCAGCTGATAATCGGAATGCTGAACGCATTGGCTTTTTCAATCAGCAGCAGCTTGGCAGATACCGTATCAATTGCATCAATGATGTAGTCGTATGCGGCAAACGGTATTTTTTCGGCGGTGTCCGCATCGAAAAAGAACGGGTATTCGATGACGGTCATGCTCGGGTTAATGTCACGCATCCGCTCGGCGGCAACATGGGTTTTGGCTTGCCCGACCGTGGAATGTGTCGCAACAAGCTGGCGATTCAGGTTGGAAACCGACACGGTGTCGTTGTCGCAAAGCCCGACACAGCCGATGCCTGAACGAGCCAACGCCTCGGCGGCAAAGGAGCCGACACCGCCGACGCCGAACAACAGCACACGGCTTTTTTTCAGCTTTTCGATTTTTTCTTCGCCCATCAGCATGGCGGAGCGAATAAAGGCTTCTTCCATTTTGCAAACTCCTGTAAATCGAGCCGGATTCAGACGGCTTTTGCTGTTCTTTTGTTGTCTGCCGTGTTTTCGGCGTTTCGTTTTTTGCTTTTTTTGGCGACTTCAAAAAGCGTATCCAACGCAAGCACCGCAAGCAGCCCCTGAACGGCAAAAGCACTCGTGATTTGGTTCGGTCGAATCAAATATTTGCCAAAGCCAATCAATTTTGCACCGCTTGGGTTCAGAATCGAGTAATACAGCGGTGGAACGGCAAGCAGCAGAACGGCAAACAGCAGAAGGTACAGCAGGTCAATTTTTCTACCGTTTCGTTCCGTCAAAAACAGCACGAACGGAATGAGTGCAAAGACGAGAATGTAGGTTTGACCGCAGGAATTGATATTCATGAACAGGTAAATCAAGCACCATACCTGTTTCCACTCTTCTTTTGCAAGGAAAAAAACCGCAACGGCGGCGAGCATTGTCGTTGGGAAAAGCAGCCAATGGATTATGTCAAAATTCAGCCCCAGAAAGTATTCACCGTATTCGGCAAAAACATCAACGGTGACAAAGCCGGGTGTGATTTGCTTTTTTGAGTCAAAGTTTTGAATGTTGACAATCAAATCCTTGATGCTTTCAAATCCGTCATAGAAGAAAAACGGAACAAAAACAAACAGAATTCCGTAAAGAATCAGCCGCACGGCTTGCTTGTACTTTTTGTCTTTGATTAACAGCAGTCCGAGTACGGCAGGATAAAGCTTGAACCCGGCTGCGGCGGCGAGAGAAAGCAAGGCAAGCTCCCGCACCCATTTCCGCTTATCGTTGCGAAAAAAAACGAAAAACATCGAAAGTGCCATGGTGAGTAAAAGCAGATTGCCTCGCTGAATGCAGTATATAACGGGGTATGAGGCAATCATCATCAGCGAAAACAGCCAAGCACGGTTGGAAGAAAAGCGACTTTCCGTTTTTTGTTGAATCAAGCGGGCAATCAGCAGCACACAGGCGAACAGATAAATGAACAAAAGCGCCTGACTTGCGGCATCGGAACGGATTTGCGCCCGTTCTTTGTTAGGCAGAGCCACCATAGCCGGATTGGTCATTTTGGAAATAAAAAAGAAAAATACATTTGCAAGCGGCGGATAGATAACGCCTTTTTTGTAGACCTCCCGTGTGCCTGCGTCCCGAATGGAATTGTAGAAATCCATAAATTCATCGTTGTCGAACAAGCCGTAATACAGCGTGTCGGTGAAGGAACGACCGTCCGAAAGCAGCATTCCGATAACGGTCAGTACCGCACAAACGGCAAACAGAACAAAGTAAACCTTTAACATCCGCTCGGAGGAAGATTGCGTTAAAACCGATTGTTTTTTTCTCATTTTTTACATCCTTTGTCCGTAGGAATCTGCTATGTATAAGAACAGCATTTATCTATTTTACCAAATGCCTCGAGAGATTGCAAGCGTTTTGCGAATTTGACAATCACGGGCAAATTTCTGTCGATTTTCGGTCAAATTTCTGTTCCCTTTCGGGAACAATTGTGTTATAATCAATGAAAAGGAGGCCATGCCATGAAAACAGTTCAAAAAATCTGTGCGATTGCTTTGCTCAGTGTGCTGATGCTCACGCTGTTCGGCTGCGGCGAGAAAAAGACCGCAAAAAGCGACTACGAAAACTGGTTTGTCAACGGCTTTGAACCTGCATATGCGAGTTATATTGCAAGCGGAAAAGCCGAAAATGCACCGTCGACCGATCTTTCGCTTTTGATTGCGTCGGATGACTATGTGAAGGAGATTTTTCGGTTTATCAAAGACGGCACAAAGCCGATAGCCGCTACGATAACGGAGAAAGACGGTGTTTACACCTATGCTTACGGCACTTTTTGGCAGGTGGTGGAATTCAGTGCGGAAAAAACCGCTATGAAAATCACCATGCACCAAAGCGATATTTCCGAGGATCGCATTGAGTTTATTGCGATTTTTGCCCAAAAAGGGAACAACTATTATCTTCAATATCTCGCCCCCGATTTCAACGACTATGCCGAAGTGAAATTTAATGAAAAAGGCGGTAAAGCTCTTCGCCGTGGCGATTTGTCCGCTCTGCCTTATGATATTTTCAGCGAGGACATTCCGTCCGGCTTTGCAAAGGAGAAATAAACCAATGAAAACAGAACTGCATAATTACGACATTTTTCCGAAAGTTTTTCCGGCAGGGAAAGCAGTGAGCATCACCGTTAAGCCGATGGGGCTTCACGCCGCTTTTGTTGAAGAAAGCTATACCATGGTGATTTGCCCGTTGGACGAGGGGTGCGACCGTGACTATCCGCACATGACCGGCTTTGAGTATTGCACCGTTAAGCCGGAGGCGGACGGGTGCATTCGTTTTACGCACACCTTTGAAACCGAGCAGGAGTATTTTATTCGTCTTCAGGTGGGCGACAAGCGTTTGGTTCAGCTTTCGGTTTTTGCACTGAATGAAGATTTGTGCGGTCGTTATCCGTTTGTGGGCGATTTGCATATGCATACATTCCGTTCCGACGGTAAGCAGTCACCTGCCGTTGTGGCGGCAAACTATCGCCGTTACGGCTACGATTTCCTTGCGATTACCGACCACTGCCGCTATTATCCGTCTTTAGAAGCCATCAAGGCGTATAAAGATGTTGACATTGAGTACAATCTTGTGCCCGGCGAAGAGGTGCATATGCCCAAAGGCGACAAAGACCACATCAACGATGTTCATATCGTCAATTTCGGCGGATTATACAGCGTGAATGCGCTGGTGCGCCGTGACACGGATGAGGATTCGGCGGTTTGCAACAGCAAGGAAAATCGCTCCACAGTGGAAAATTGTCCCGAGCAGATGAGCGAGGAGGAATTCTACAAAACGGTGGATGCTTATGCCGATACAATTGAAATTCCCGAGGGCGTTGAGCGCTTTTCCTTCGCTTGCTGTCAGTGGGAATTTGAACAAATCAAAAAGGCAGGCGGCTTGGCGATTTTTGCGCATCCGTTTTGGATTAACAATGTCTACCAAGTGCCGCCCAAGCTCAGCGAGGCTCTGTTCGCCAACCGTAAATTCAGCGCCTTTGAAGTTCTCGGCGGTGAAAACTACTTTGAACATAACGGGTTTCAAACACTCTTTTACTACGAACAATGCGCCAAGGGTCGCAAGTATCCGGTCGTCGGCAGCACCGACAGCCACAGCAGCATCAACAACCGCAATGCCCGTATTTGCTCCACCATTGTTTTTGCGCCCGAAAACACGAGGGAGGCGCTGATTGCTTCCGTCAACGATTCGTACAGCGTGGCAGTGGACACCATTAGCACCGAGTACCGTTTGGTTGGCGATTTTCGTTTGGTGCGCTATGCCAACTTTATCTACAACAATTTCCTGCCTTTGCACGATGAGCTGTGCTACGAGGAAGGTCGGCTGATGCGGGAATATGCCTGCGGCGACGAGGATGCCGCCCGTGTGCTCAAAGCCATTTGCGGACGCATGAAAAAGCAAAGAGAAAAGTATTTTGCCTTCTAACCCTGCTGTTATCCGATCTAAAAAGCCCCGACGGGAAGTCGGGGCTTTTCCTATATATTAAAGTTATATAAAAATTATTTTTTTGATTGCTTTATCACGAAAAGTGTGCTACAATTATCGTTCAGAATGGAGGAGAAGACCAAATGGAGTATTTGAACCAAATCAAAGACTTTTTCATCCAGGCAGGCGGTGTGGTTTCATCGTTCCGTGTGTCGGATTTGCTGGATATTTTACTAGTGGCATTTGTGTTTTACAGTGCGGTCAAATTAGTGCGTGAAACCCGTGCCATTCAACTGCTGAAGGGCATTATTTTGTTCGTTGTGATTTACTTTTTCATCTCCCTGTTTGAAATGCAGGCGAGTACCTATCTGTTTCATTCCGTTGCATCCAATGCCCTTCTTTTCATCGTCATCATCTTCACGCCCGAAATTCGTCATGCGCTCGAAAGCATGGGGCGTAACGGTTTGGCACCTGTTGTCAGCTTCGGCCGAAGGGAGCGTGAAAAGAACAGCGAAAAAATCAACGGCATGATTACGCAGGTGTGCCGCTCCGTCAGCTCCATGAGCGAAAAGAAAATCGGTGCGCTGATTGTTTTTGAACGCAACACATTGCTCGGCTCGATTATCGAAACGGGCACGGTGGTGGATGCCGCCACCACGCAGGAGCTTATCGGCACGATTTTCTTCCCGAAAACACCATTGCATGACGGTGCCGCCATCATCCGAAACGACCGTGTGATTGCCGCAGGCTGCATTCTGCCGTTGACCAAGAATAACGAAATCAACAAAGAGCTCGGCACCAGGCACCGTGCTGCCATCGGCATTTCCGAAGAAAGCGATGCGGTTGTTGTGGTGGTGTCCGAGGAAACCGGGTACATTTCCATCATCGAAAAAGGTGTGATTTATCGTGATATCACCTCCGCCGAATTGCGTGAAAGACTTCAGTCGGAGCTGATTAGTAATTTCGGCGACCAAAAGCCGTCTGTTGTTTCACGCATTGTCGAACGGGTGAAGGGAAAAAGAAAAGGAGGCGAGCAGAAATGAAGCGTTTGGCAAAATTGGCGCACCGCCTGATTTACGACAACAAGCTTTTGATGATTGTTTCTCTCGCCGTTGCCGTGCTCGTATGGCTTTTTGTTGCCATCCTGCTCAGCCCGACAGATACCACGGTGCTGAAAAACGTTCCCGTTGAGCTTGAGCTTGCAAACAGTGTCCCTGCACAGTTCGGCTTGGAGGTGTTCGGTCAGCGTGATTTCACGGTGGATGTCGAAATCACGGGCAAGCGTTATGTTATCGGCGGCTTAACCTCCGATTCCAAGGCAGTCAAGGTAATTGCGCAAACGCAGTATGTGGATTCGGCAGGAAAAAGCCGTTTGGAACTGAAGGCAACCAAGGTGCATGAAGAGGACGAATTTGAAATCGTTTCCCTTTCTTCGGATGCAATTGAAGTCTTCTTTGACACCTATGTTGAAAAAGATTTTCCGCTGGAGGTCAGCTTGGATGCGGCCGATGGCGTTGCGGAAGACGGCTATATGACCTCTGACCCCGTTTTGTCCGAACAGGTGGTCAATGTGTCGGGTCCCGCAACCGAGGTTAACAGCATTGTCAGTGTTGAGGCGAGGGTTGAGCTTGATAAGCCCTTGACCGAAACCCAAACCTTTGATGCGGAAATTGTTGCACAAAACGAAAGCGGAGGCACGGCGCACTATCTTACCTTCAACAAAGACAATTCCGTTGTGTCGGTAACGGTGCCGATTTATTTGGTCACCGAAAAGCCGACCTCGGTGGAATTCATCAATACGCCGTTGTATTATCACACGTCCCCTTTGCAGTACCGTGTTTCACCGGCAACCGTAAAAGCCGGTGTGCAGGGCATTGAAAAAGAAGATGATTTGGAAACAATTTCCGTGGCGACGGTTGATTTTGCTACCTTGAAGCCGGGAACAAACACAATCCGTGTTTCGCCGAAAAACATCAACGGCGTCAAAATAATTACCGAAACCGAATCCATTGAAATCACGGTGACGGTGCCGAATTGCACAACGGCTTCCCGCAAGATAGCCGACAGCAACATTACCTTCACAAATGTGCCGAAGGGCTATGAGGTTGGCAGTATCGTGAAAGGCATTGAAGAGGTGACGCTGGTCGGACCGGCCGCTTCGGTTCAATCCGTCAAGGCGCAGGATATTACCGCAACGCTGGATTTGTCCGATGCCGACCCCGATGCAGCCGAGCAAACCTTTGCGGCGGTGATGAGCATTAAAAATAACAACGACTGCTGGGTGTACGGAGCTTATTCTGTTACGCTGGCGAAAAAATAAACCGAAAAGGAGATGACAACCCATGAAAAAAAGCAAAACCGTTTTGTGCGTCGTGTGCCTTTTTGTGTTGTTGTCCTCTCTGCTGTGCGGCTGTGAAATCGGTCCGAATTCCATTGAAAGCCTGATGCGTCCGCCTCATGTCGGCAGCGGTCAGGAATTGGAAAAGGCAATCAGCGATTTGCTGGGCAATGCCATTTCCCTTCGCTCTCCTCAGTCCGGCTCGTGTCATACCGCCGTCACACTGCGTGACTTAAACGGGGATGGGCAGGAGGAAGCCGTTGTTTTTTACAGTCGGGCGGCTTCATCCACAAGGATGTGCGTGCTCAGGCAAAACGGTGGCAAGTGGCAAAAGGTCAACGACTTTGCCGGTGACGGAAACGGCATTTATTGCGTGGATTTTGACGACATGAACGGTGACGGAAAGAGTGAAATTTTTGTCGGCTGGTATTTGTTCAACGATAAATCCAAAAAGACCATGACGGTTTATTCCTGCGTCGAAGCGAACGAACAGCTTTCGGTGAAAGTCTGCACATCCGAATCATATGACTGTTATGCGTTGGCGGATGTGTTGAATAATGGCGAAAAGCAGTTGCTTTTGGCTTATGCCGATGCTTCCAAAACGGCGACAACAACCGTACTCAAGCGCATTGCATTGGATGATTCGGGGCGTGTGCTCACTGCGGGAAGTGTTTCAATGGATTCCCGTATTGTCCGCATTGATTCGCTTGCCTATGACCAACCGAAGGAAGGGAAGCATCCACGCATTTTTGTTGACGCACAGCTTTCGGAAAATCAGATGATTACCGAAGTGTTTTTATGGTCGAACGAACGAAACAATTTCTACTGTCCGTTCCGTGACGGGAAAAGCGGCTTGAACACCTTAACACAGCGAGGCGATACACTTCGCTGTGCTGATGTGAACAATGACGGCTTAATCGAAATACCGCTTCGCAAGGAACTCAAGCAGAGCAAGGCAGGCGAGGTTGCCATGGGTTATGTGCTGGAATGGTGTAGTATGCAAGGGGAAGAACCGGTTCCGCAGCTTTATTATGCGGTCAACATTGCGCATGATTACAAGCTGTTTTTGCCCAAGGATTGGATTGGAAAAATCGCCGTTCACTACACCGATGCCTCTCATTGGAGCTTTGTGAACAACAGGAACGAAGAGCTGTTTTCCGTTACGGTTTCGGAAACATCCGAGTTCGATACCATCAAAGAATCCGTTACGGTGCTCGATGACCAATCGGCACCCGGTATGACCTATTACTGCAATGTCACAAAAAAAGGTGAAGCCTTCGGTGTGACGGAAGAAATATTAAAAGCGTATTTTGAATATGCTTCGGGAGGAAACGTGAAATGAAGAGAGTGTTAGTGGCTGAAGACGAAGCGGCAATCCGTGAGTTTATTGTCATCAACCTGAAGCGAAGCGGATATGAGGTGCTTGAAGCGGAAAACGGTTCGTCGGCACTTGCCTTGTACGAGGAAAACGGCGAAGATATCGACATGGCGATTTTGGATATTATGATGCCCGAAACCGATGGCTTAACCGTGTGCCGGACACTCCGTGAAAAGGATAAAAATATCGGCATCATCA
>DNXM01000024.1:1601-2716 GCA_003505905.1 Oscillospiraceae bacterium | reverse complement strand
TATGCGTTATGATTCTGCCGAAAGGAACCCTGCTGACATCGTTGTTCCTGTATTTTGTGCCGCCGTTGGTTATCATTGCTCTTTGCGTTCTTTTGAGCGTGCTGATGGTGAAATTCACGCCCAAATTATATGCTCTTCTGACGGGGAACAGGACAAAACGCATTCAATAAGGCAATGAAAAAATTCAGAGGCTGTGATGATTTTTTGGTTTTGTCCAGCCTCTTTTGCCGCTTGTTTCACGCAAAAGCGAAAAACTCCGAACTGCAATTTGCAGTTCAATACGGTAAAATGTATAAAAATGTTTCTGTGAGGCTTAGTGTGGATGAGATTGATGTGCGGCGGTGCTTTTTTCTTCAGGCTTACTCTGTCAAAGGGCATCCATGAGCAGTACGGGACGGTTTCGTTTCCGATACCCGGTGTAAATATGGAGCTGTTTTGCCTTGTCCTTGCGGCTGACCGAAATCGCCGTGAAATTCGGGATTATCTTCAACTGCTGTGGCAGGAATCGGAACTAACGCAAGAGGGAACGGCTTGAAGTTTCACACAAGATTTGATACAATGGGTTCAACAATCAACAGGGGAGCACAGCTATGAAAGAGTATGAGTGGTTTCGTCAAGCCGGTTACGGCATGATGCTTCATTGGGGACTTTATTCGCTGTTGGGCGGCGAATACAAGGGCGAGCGTGTACGGGATTATGCGGAATGGATTCAATCCTATTTCCAAATTCCGAACGCCGAATATGAAAAGCTGGCAACGGCATTCAACCCCATTGGTTTTTGTGCGGAGGACTATGTCAAATTCGCTGTGGAATGCGGTATGAAATACATCGTGATTACGACCAAGCACCATGACGGGTTTGCGTTGTTTCGCTCTCGGGCGGATAGGTTTAATGTTTATGACGCAACGCCGTTTCATCGGGATGTTTTAGCGGAATTTGCCGAAGCCTGCCGCAAGCACGGTGTCCGTTTGGGCGTTTACTATTCGCAGGATTTGGATTGGCATCATCCCCACGGGGGCGGTTACCGTTCGAACCACATGGGCAACAGCGGTACGACTTGGGACAATAGCTGGGATTTTACGGGTGACAAGAATTTTGACTTGTGCTTTGAGGAA
>DNXM01000024.1:0-1557 GCA_003505905.1 Oscillospiraceae bacterium | reverse complement strand
TTTGAGGAAAAAATCCTGCCGCAGATTCGGGAAATAATGACGAATTACGGCGAAATCAGCTTGGCTTGGTTCGATGTGCCGATGACCATTCACCCCGAGCAGAGCGAGAAAATCTACCGCACCGTGCAGGAGCTGCAACCGAATTGCCTCATCAATTCCCGTTTGGGCAACGGACAGTATGACTATGTTTCCTTGGGTGACAACGAAATTCCGCAGAAAATGGAAGTCGTGGACGAAACCGAGATTGATTACAACGACATCGGCGGTTTTAAGCCATCGCCTTACGGCTTGTACGAAACGGCGGCAACGCTCAATGATACATGGGGCTTTTCGTATTATGATAATCATTGGAAGAGCGCACAAACCGTTGCCGAATACCGTAAGCACCTGAATTCGCTCGGGATTAACTATCTCATCAACATCGGACCCGATCCGCTTGGGCGCATTCCCACGCAGGCTCGCCGCATTTTGGAGCAGGCAAGTAAGCTGTGACGAAACGGCGTTTGGCGCATTTGTTTGACAACGGCTTTTGCTTGTTATATAATACTGTTACAAGAAGGGAAAGAGGAGAGAATACGATGAGTGTGCCGGAATGTACAATTGCTTTTGACAACAGCTGTAATTGGATGTGGACATTATCCTCTATTTTTACGGGCTTTAAGCTGCTGGATGAGCAAAAGCTCTTAAAAGTAAAGTCGGTTTCGATGGATCGGAATTTTCGAGCAGACGGACGCTACCCGGATCGAATGGTTGTTGAAGTGAAAATGGGTGGCAAAACGCTGGTTTATGATATGGCAGACGGCTACCAAAGCATTAACTCGGCGGAAGTTTTCGATTCACAGCTCGACCGTGTCGATTATTATTTCAAGTCGAGCTATGACCCGGATTTTGCTTCCCGATTGCGTAATCGGGAAAAATTTCAAAAATTCGGAATGTCTTACGAGTGCAGCTGCAAGGGCAATTATTTTGAAAAAGCAAACTTAAAGGATGCACTTGCAAAGAAACAATTTGTCGATGCGGCAAAGCAGCTATATTTACTCAAGCGCAGGCAAAAGGTGCTGGATTACCGTGTTTTTGAAGGAAGTACTCACTTTGATGAATACGGAGTTCTGTTTTGGAGCCGATTGTGGGAATACGATGTAGATGTTAAGACCATGATGGGATTCTATAAGGAGCTGACGCAGACACAGGCGCAGGAAAAGGTCGAAAAGGAAGCGGAGATGATTCGTCAGACCAATCGGCGACGAATTGAAAATGTGCGCGCTCTCAAAGAACAGTTCGGCGAAAAATTTGTCGGAGGATTGTGTGACTGTGAAGCGAGCCGAAAGATGGCACCCGATTTGATTACACATGACCCTCGCATTGAAACAAGAGAAGCTTATATGGCTTCGTTAAAAAAAGGATATATCAACATTCTTTCCGCCGGTTTGCACGGCTGCATCGGCGCACGCTACGGTGAAACAGTTGCCGCCGGCAGAGTGCTGCTGACCGACCCTCTTGTTTATACACCGCCCGGTTTGTTTGCCGATGGGCAGAATTATCTTACATACACCGATT
>DNXM01000203.1 GCA_003505905.1 Oscillospiraceae bacterium | reverse complement strand
TCCATCTTCTGGTCTGGTGACCGAAGTGGACACCTGCTTCGAGCAGTTGCTTCATGGATACAGTTGACATAGTTTTTTCCTCCTTAGTTTATTCCTCCGCAGAGCTATAATTTACCGAACAGCCGTTGACTGCACTTCGGTTTGAACACTCTGCGTGCGAAATGCGTTGGCAATTATATCATATCTTACTGAAAATAGCAAGCGTTTTTGACAAAGTTTTTGCGATATGAACGCAAATCACTCCAGCGTAACGGCGTTGCCCTTACGGAGCGAGGTCGTATTCCCGTACGGAGCGTAAACCGCCGTGCCGATTGCATTGCCGAGCGCCTTGAATGCCGCCTCAACAATATTGTGGAAATCACTGCCGTACTGCGACATAACATGAACATTCATTTTGGCGGAGCAGGCAAACGCATGAAGAAATGTTTCAACAAGGGCAAGGTCAAAGCCGCCGACATTTTTTTCAAGTTTTCCGAGATTCATTTTTAAATAGGGAATGCTTGTTGCATCGACCGCCGCCATCACCAAGGCATCACCGACCGGCATAAAGAAATTGCCGTAACGGCGGATACCGGTTGCACCTTTGAGCGCCTCGCCGAACGCCTCGCCCAAGCTGTCGCCGACGATTTCGATGGTGTGATGCAAATCGGAATCGTTGGGAATACGGGCACGAAGCTCCAAATTAAAACGACCGCATTCGGTAAAACCAACCAACAAATGGTCCAAAAAATCCGAACCTGTATTCACCTCGGCACGACCGTTGCCGTCCAAGCTCAACGAGACGGAAATCTGCCCTTGCTCGTTTCTTTTTTCGATATTACTGGAACGCATAACATTTACCTCACTTATTAAACATTAAAATATTCTTCCGCATAGCGGACCGTACACATAGCGTCCTTGCTGTAAAAATCTGCACCGATTTCCTCGGCATATTCCGCCGTCAGCACGGCACCGCCGACTATAATTTTGCAGTCGCAGGTTTCACGCAACAGCCGAACGGTTTCTTTCATCGCCGGCAAGGTTGTCGTCATCAGCGCACTCAACCCGACAAGCGGAACGCAATTTGCCCGGCAGCAATCAACAATTTCCTGCGGTTCAACATTCTTGCCCAAATCCATGACATCATAACCGTAGTTTTCGAGCAGAACCTTCACAATATTCTTGCCGATGTCGTGAACATCGCCCTTGACGGTGGCAAGAATCACTTTGCACTTTTTCGTTTCCCGCTCCCCTTTTGCCTGCAATTGTTTTTTGATGACATCGAAACAGGCGGATGCCGTTTTTGCCGCATTGAGCAATTGGGGCAGAAACAGCTTTTTCTGTTCAAACAGCCTGCCGACCTCGTCCAGCGCCGGCACAAGCTGTTCGTTAATCACGGCAAGCGGAGAAGCGTTTTGCAAAAGCTCCTCGGTGAAACGGCAGGCCTGCTCGGTGACGCCATTGATGACAGAGGAAGACAAATTATCAAACTTACCGCTCTGTTTTTTGCGGATAACGGAAGCGGAATCGGATGTGACATCGGCATAGGCGGTGATATAATCCACACAGCCGCTGTCGGCTCCGCTCAAAACATGGTAGGTGTAATAGGCATCCATCAAAGCACCGTTCAACGGATTGATAATGCCCGCACTTAAACCTTTTTGCATTGCCAGCGTAAAGAAAGCCGCATTGACTTTTTCACGGCACGGCAAACCGAACGAAATGTTCGACACGCCGAGCACGGTATGAATTCCAAGCGTATGGCGAATATAATCCACGGCATTCAGCGTTTTTTCCGCACTGTCTGCATCCGTGCTGACGGTCATGGTCAATGGGTCGAAAATCAAATTTTCTCGCTCAATGCCGTACGCATCGCACCGATGAAGGATGCGCTTGGCAATTTCGATGCGTCCCTCAACCGTGTCGGGAATTCCTTTTTCGTCAAGCGTTAAGCACACCAGCATGGCACCGTATTTTTTCGCCAAAGGCAACACTTGGCGCATAGATTCTTCCGAACCGTTCACCGAATTGATTAACGGCTTACCGCAATAAATACGCAAGGCTTTTTCCAATGCATTGTAATCGGATGTGTCGATTTGAAGCGGAAGCTGTGAAACGCCCTGAACGGTTTTAATTGCCTGCTCAAGCACCTGCGCTTCGTCAATGCCCGATACGCCGACATTCACATCAAGCACATCCGCACCTGCCTGCGCCTGACGGACGGCTTCCTCGCACAAATAAGCCAAATCGCCGCTTTGCAAAGCCGCCTTTAATTTCGGTTTTCCCGTCGGATTCAGGGGTTCACCGATGAGAACGGTCTTATTATCAAAGAATACCGTTTGCGTGCGTGAGGAAACAAAGCTGTTTCGGCTGATTCTTTTCGGCAAATTCAGCGGAATGCTTTTGCACAACCGAATGGCCTCTTTCATATGCTCGGGCGTTGTGCCGCAACAGCCGCCAACCGCAGCACAGCCGAGGCGAACAAGCTCCGCAAGCTTTTCGGCAAACGCCTTCGGCGAAAGGCTGTAGGTCGCCTTGCCGTTGAGCATCACGGGCATACCCGCATTCGGGTTAATCAGCACGGGGAGCTTGGTGAAGCCAAGCAAAGCAGGGGCAAGCTCAATCATTTTATCGGGACCGAAGCCGCAGTTCAAGCCCGCAAAATCCGCTCCGAGGCTTTCAATCAACGCCGCCGTTGTCACAATATCCGCACCGCTGAGCAAGCGACCGCTTTCATCAATGGTAAAGGTCACACCGACAGGCAAGGCGCTGTTTTCTTTGGCGGCAAGCAAAGCCGCCTTGATTTCATATGGGTCGCTCATCGTTTCGATAAGAATCAAATCCGCACCGTTTTGTGCACCGCACCGAACGACACGGGAAAAGCGTTCATATGCGTTTTCAAAGGTCATTTCGCCCAGCGGTTCGAGCAATTGAGCGGTTGAGCTGATATCCAACGCCGCCAAAGCCTCCCGTCCGCTTTCGGCAATGGCTTCCTTTACAATGCGCAGACCGTTCGTCACGATTTCCTCAGCGGAATATTCACCGTCCGCAGCGGCACCGAAGGTGTTTGCCGTGATGATGTCACAGCCGACATCCAAATAGGCACGGTGGACGCTTTTCACCTTTTCCGGCTCTTCCACCGACCAACTGTCCGCCCGTTTTCCAACCGGCAGACCGAGGGACTGCAAAACCGTTCCCATACCGCCGTCACAAAAAACAAGGCGCTTTCTCAAAATATCGTTAAGCTTCATACTGCGTCCCCTGTTTGCCGATGATATCCGACAAATTATCCATAATCGCCTTGGCAATATCCGGCTTATTCATAGTATAGATGTGGATGTTGTTGACACCGCTTGCAATCAAGTCAATAATCTGATTGGTTGCAAAGGCAATGCCTGCCTGCTTCATTGCCGCAGGGTCATCAGCGAACCGCTCGCAAATGGAGCTAAGCTCCAGCGGAATGCCGCAGCCCGAAAGCTTTACAATCCGCTCAATCTGACTGCTCTGCGTAACAGGCATGATACCTGCCACCAACGGCACCTGAATGCCGTATGAGCGAAGCTGATTGGAAAACTTGTAGAAAACGGAATTGTCAAAAAACATCTGCGTGGTCAAAAACCGGCAGCCGCTGTCAACCTTTCTCTTCAAACCGTCCAAATCATCAATGATGCTTGCCGATTCAGGATGACATTCGGGGTAGCACGCACCGCCGACGCAGAAATCACCCTGCGTGGCAATCAGCTCCATCAATTCACTTGCGTGATTGAATTCGCCGATAGGAGAATCAGAAGCACGGTCACCGCGCAAAGCCAAAATGTTTTCAATGCCTTTTTCCTTGAGCTGACGAATGACATCGAGCACTTTTTCTTTTGTGGAAGAATAACAAGTCAAATGCGCCAATGCCGTGACGCCGTCTGTTTTCGCCTCGTGGGCTAAATCAACCGTATGCTCACTTGTGCCGCCGCCTGCACCGTAGG
>DNXM01000034.1 GCA_003505905.1 Oscillospiraceae bacterium | reverse complement strand
GCACTCGGTACCGTTCCCAAACGGCGCCGGGTGCTTTTGCCGTTTTCCGTAGGGGACGATGCCACATCGCCCAAAAGTCAGTACAAGCGTAGAATTGCTCTAACCGAATCCCGCACCGCAAACCAACGCACACCCATGGCATGGCTGAATTCATGCCTTGCGAAACGCACAAAAAAGCGCTTGCACATTTGGTTCGTGCAAGCGCCTTTTTATTTTATGTAATTCGGTTTTATCGAGCCATTACGGTGAACAGGGAACGGAGGTCGGCAAAAAACGCATCAAAAACGGGAATGTTGAACCAACGATACTCCTGCGCTTGGGGTGCGCCCGCGTATTTCAAAACAAGCGGTTGGGTGTAAATGAATCCGCCCTCGCCGAATGCTTCGGCACGCACATAACAGCCGAGCTTATCCGCATAATCGTTCAAATTCAGCGTGCAGCTGCCGCCGTCCGCTTTCATGACGGCAATCACTTCACCGTCCGCAATCCAACGAAC
This sequence comes from Oscillospiraceae bacterium, assembly GCA_003505905.1. GTDB lineage: Bacteria > Bacillota > Clostridia > Oscillospirales > Acutalibacteraceae > UBA8612. The sequence goes on along the minus strand of DNXM01000034.1, from coordinate 3,630 downwards.
CAACTTTGTGTTTTCCGTCTTGACGGTAATGGTGTCGGCGGTGTTGTCGGCGGTGACGGAGGTAATGTAAGTATCTTTGCCGTGGAAATAACCGTTTTCATCAACCAAACGCAACGGGTCGGCGGCGGAGGATTTTTTCTTTTCCGTGCCGTTGGCAACAGCCGCAACACGGGCACGCATGGCTTCGACCGTTTGCTTCACCTTGGCATAAAGCTCACCCTGCGTACCGTAATACTTTTCAAGGCTTTCCAAAATGCTTTCCAAATCCTTTTGGTTGCCGTTGCAGTAGCTGCAGGCAAAGCTTGTGCCGTTTTCCAGTGCCTTGCGTGCCTGTGCGGAATTCAATTCCGTCATCAGCAATCGGGTGTAGCCTGTGTTCACAACAGAGGCTTGGTGTGCATCGCTTGACGCAATGGCAAAAATATTTTTGCCGCTCGGCGTTCTGCGCATGAGCATGATATCCCACAGCTTGCGGTCATAACGGGTGCGGCTGTCGCCCTTGCTGTTGATGTCGATGCCGACGCAGGCAGGATACTGTTCAATCATGCCGTAAAATTTGTTGATATAGTAACGGTAAATCAGATTGTTTTCATCGTATGCTTCCTTATCAGTCAAATCGCCTTTGGCTTTGGTATATTCACCGGGGTGATTGATTACGCAGATGCCGCCTGCTTTGGTGACACCCTTCATTGTGTCCACATAATCACGGATTCCGTTATCCTGATAATCGCAGAACCAGCTGTTGACATGGGCGTTGACGGAAACGGCGTTGTTTTCAATGCCGTTGGGCAAACGCAAAATTGTTTTGGAGGCAACCGTTTCGTTGACCGTCAAATAGTCATCGCCGTTTGCACGGCGTTCGAGCGTGTAGGCTTTTCCGCTGTTGTCAAAGGTGCCGGAATTGCCCAAATAAACCAAATCGCCCTCGGTGCGACCCGCAGCGGCAAGCAAGCCGTGGATGAGGTGATAATTCGAATCTTCCGCACGCACCCAGCTTTTGTTGTTTGTGCCGTGGTCGGTGGTTGCCACAATGTCGAATCCCTGCAAATAATGCGTTTCAATGGATTCTTTCAGCGTGATATCACCGTCGCTTGCGTTGGTGTGAGTATGTAAAGCGGTTTTGTATTGCTTCACTTGGCTCCAATCAACATTTGCATACGGGTTGGTAATGGTGTAGTCGATTCGCTCACGGGCGGAAGCCGACCACGAAAACGAGGTGAGGAAAACGGAAAGACAGAGAAACAGGGAAATTACGCTCAAACTTTTTTTCATACAGGTATGCATCTCCTCGCAAAAAATCATAAAAAATTATAGCAAACATCACTGTTTTTGTCAAGAACACCGAAAAAATGAAAAGATAATTGTGAGATAACCGTCGTTTTGCCGAAAAATGACGGTTAATTTTCAGCTTATTATCTCTTTCGAAAAAAGCAGTCGGACATATTCTCTATCCCAAAAAACGAAAATCCCGTTTGGGAAAGTATTGACATCGTCTTTTTCCGATGTATAATATTACCGAACACTTTTTTCATACAAGGAGAGAAAGACCATGAGAGAAATCGGTAAGTCCGATAAACTTCAGCTTGTTCATTCCGATATTCGAGGACCTGTTTTTGTCGAAGCCATGCGTATGCGCAAGGAAGGCATTGATGTGCTTCGTTTGAACACAGGCAACCCCGCAACCTTCGATTTCAAAATGCCCGACAGCGTGCGCCATGCTCTGCTTGATAACGCCGACAAGGCGGTTGCTTACTGCGACCTGAAGGGTATGCCCGAGGCCAGACAGGCCATCTGCGCCTATCATCAGAGCAAGGGCATTGAGGGCATCACTCCCGAACATATTTTCATCGGCAACGGCGTCAGCGAGCTTGCCAGCATGGTTGCTACCGCTCTCTTTGATCCCAACGATGAAATCCTGATCCCCAGCCCCAGCTATTCTCTGTGGACCAATGTCACTTACCTGTCTGCAGCCAAGCCCGTTCTCTATATCTGTGATGAGAAGTCTGACTGGTATCCCGATCTGGCCGATATCCGCAGCAAGATCACGCCCAAGACCCGCGCTCTGCTGCTCATTAACCCCAATAACCCCACCGGCGCTGTATATCCCAGGGAGGTTATCGAGGGGCTCATTCAGATCGCCCGCGAGAACAACCTCATCCTCCTCAGTGATGAGATCTATGACCGTCTGCTGATGGACGGCGTGGAGCACGTTTCCACCGCCGCTCTGGCTCCCGATATGCCTGTCATCACCTTCAACGGCCTGTCTAAGTCCCACATCATCTGCGGCTTCCGCTGCGGCTGGCTGGTCGTTTCCGGCCCCGATGAGTTTGCCGCTCCCATGATTGCCGCTCTGCAGAAGCTGGCTGCCATGCGTCTTTGCTCCAATGCCCTGACGCAGCTTGTTATTCCCGCCGCTCTTGCTGACTTTGAGAGCACCCACGCCATGATGATTCCCGGCGGCCGCCTCTACGAGCAGAGACAGGCAGTTCTGGATGCGCTGGATCAGATTCCCGGCATCACCTATGTGAAGAACCACGCTGCCTTCTATCTCTTCCCCCGCATCGACGCCAAGAAGTTCAACATCGTCAGCGACAAGCAGTTTGCCCTCGATGTGCTGCACAACACCCATGTGCTGTTCATCCCCGGCAGCGGCTTCGATTGGAAGCAGCCCGACCACTTCCGTCTTGTCATGCTGCCTGAGGCCGATAAGCTCTCCAAGGCCATCCACGATATCGGCAAGTTCCTGGAGACCTACGATCAGTCCAAGGCTCCCATTACCATCTGAGAATCTGTATAAAGAACGCCTGTACGAAAGCTCGTACAGGCGTTTTTTTGATGGGTGTTATCGGTTGTTGAGCTGCAGATATTCGTCGTAAGAGACGTTGCGGTCTACAATGGAACCGTCGTTCTTCACTTCAATGATACGGTTTGCCACCGTCTGGATCATCTGATGGTCGTGGGTGGTGAAGATGACATTGCCCTTAAAGTCACTCAGACCGTTATTGAGGGCTGCCACACTTTCCAGATCCAGGTGGTTGGTGGGCTGATCCAACATGAGAATGCTGGCACCGGAAAGCATCAGCTTGGAGAGCATACAGCGAACCTTCTCACCGCCGGAGAGGACTTTTACGGGCTTGTAAACATCGTCGCCGGTAAAGAGCATGCGCCCTAAGAAGGTGCGCAGGTAGCTTTCTCGCTTGTCTTCACTGAACTGTCGCATCCAGTCCATGATGTTATCGTCACACTCGTCAAAGTAGGGGGAGTTATCCTTGGGGAAGTAGGCCTGTGTGGTGGAAACGCCCCACTTTACCGTGCCGCTGTCTGGCTCCAGCTCTCCTGCCAGAATCTTGTACAGGGTGGTGATGGCAATTTCGCTCTCGCCGATGATGGCAATTTTGTCCGGGCGGTTCATGATGAAGCTGACCTTATCCAGTACCTTCACGCCATCAACGGTTTTGGATACCTCGGTGACAAAGAGACGGTCCTTGCCGGGCTCCCGTGCCATCTGAAAGCCGACCCAGGGGTATTTACGGGAGGAAGCGGGGATATCCTCCAGGGCAATTTTATCCAACAGCTTGCGGCGGCTGGTGGCCTGACGGGCATTGGATTTGTTGGCGGAGAAGCGCTGAA
>DNXM01000227.1 GCA_003505905.1 Oscillospiraceae bacterium | reverse complement strand
GCGCAACACACTGCCATGCCGGTCTTGATATTCAGGGCATGAACATTCCGACCCTTTTCAACAACAAGCTCAATCCCTTCACCGACTACATCCGCAGCTTGAACCAAGATATGGAAAAGAGCCTTTGCGCCCGTGCGGAAGCCTGTGCAAAAGCCGCCTACAACAAGATGGAAGCAGGCACGCTTTCCTTCTTTGAAACCGGCAAGGTTTCCGGCGCAAGCGATAAGCTCAAGAGCGGCGTTCAGCCCAAAAACTATTTCTCCTGCTTCCTGTTTGAAGGCAGAAGCGGCGAAAAGACCATCATCTCCAACATCGGTGCTCATCCGACCTCTTACGGCGCATGGGATAACAACCATATGCTTTGCACCGACTATCCCTACTTCATGGCGCTGGCACTGAAAGAAGCCAACTGCAACATTGTTTTCACACAGAGCAGTCAGGCGTGCATCTCCTCCCCCGGCGTGGATTACAAAGAAGGCGATGAAACCGACAAGGATGCCACTGCTTGGGTCAAGGCTCACTCGTTGACCAAAGAAGAATGGGTGGAACGCTACGGTCAAGAATATGCCGACAAGTGGTACGACAGCTTGGAAGAAAAACTCAACGGTCACATGAAGAACGGCTATGTTTTGGCACAGTTTGTTTTGAAGGCATCCAAAGCAGCAAAGGTCGTCGAGCCCTCGCTCAACATCAAGAACGGTCGCACCCTGCTCTCTTTAGATAACGGCGTTATGGCATTGGGCAGCATCTCCGGCTTGCTCGGTGAAAATGTTGTTCAGTACGATAAAGCGGAATCCGGCTACGGCTTGTATGTTGAAACCGATTACCTTGAGTTCGGCAATGATATTGCCATTCTCACCGCACCCGGTGAGCTTTCTCCGTCCCTTGTTTACGGCTCCGACCCGAACTACACCGGCTCTTCGCTGTGGAACGGCAAAACCTCTTGGACCGGCGAAACCTGGAAGTACGATACCCTTATCAACACCACTCGCAAGCTCACGGGTGATTCCGACAAGACCGTGCTTCTCATGGGCATCACAAACGATGCACTCGGTTATATGTTCCCCGATAACTGCACCACCAAATCCCTAATCGGAACGCTCCTCTTCTACAAAGAGAACCCGGGTGACATGACCAACTCCATGCTGATGACCGTCGGCAGAAATTGCGGCAGTGAGCTGATGGAAGGCTACACCGCACTGCTCACCAAGTAAAAAATGCAATCCGAAATCCTGCGCCTGCGTTCACCAAAGGTGCAGGATTTTTTCAGCCCTTTTGGCAGAAAGGATTTGACGAAAAGAAAAAAGTCCGTTATAATATGCGTATCTATGTTTCGGAGGAAACGGTGCAAAACGCACCGCATATAAAGATTGATGAAAAAGCAGGTTTCCAAAACAACCGTTCTCTGCGCAATTGCTTCGTTGCTTGTGGTGGTACTCACGCTCACCGCATGGTTTGTTTTTTTGCCGTACTACAACAGCAAGCATTTTGTTGCCGCTGCGCCGAGCAACTTAAATACCGTATCTGCCTTGGAGCCGAAAGCCGCCTACGGCGATTTTTACATTTCGCCCGACGGGGACGACAGCAACAACGGCACCTACGAGCATCCGTTCCGCACCGTTGCCGCCGCACAAAAGGCGGTGCGCAAGATGGACAAACAATATTTGAGCCATATTGTCGTGTCGATTTTAGGGGGAACCTACCAAACAGACGGGCTGAAATTCACAAAAAAAGATTCCGGCACCGATTCCTGCTCGGTGATTTACTGCGCCTACGGAAACGGCGAGGTTATTTTTGACGGCGGTGCAAGCTATGACGAACGCCGTCAGAGTGACAGCTCCTCTTTGGTGGAGGTGGACGGTGCATCGTACTTTTCCATCAGCGGAATCAGCTTCATCAACGCCAAGGGCAGCGGCATCACGCTCAAAGGCAGCAATATCAACATTGACGGCTGCCGCATCCAAGATATTGCCGGGTGCGGTATCGTTTGCGACGGCAACAAAATCAGCGTCAGCTCCTGCATCATCAACTACACCGGTGCGAGCGGTATCACCGTAAACGGCGGCGAAATGAAGACTCTTTCGCCGAGCAACAACTCCATTGACAACAATTTAATTTCCTACACATCGCAAAACAATCCGCAGGCACCGAGTGCAATGCTCAGCGGTGTGGGAACGGTATTTTCCAACAACGAAATCGTCAATTCACCTGCCTGCGCAGTTTATTACACGGGAAACGGCAATGTCATTGAATACAACTACATTCACAACACCGTGCTGACCGACAGCAGCCAAGCGGCAATCGACTCGCCGTATTTCCGCTGGGATTGCTACGGCAATTTTGTGCGCTACAACTGCCTGAATCTCATCGGCACTAAAATCGTCGGCGGTGATTTCTGCGGCATTCGTGCCTGCTCGGGCACCGAAATCGTGCAGAACATTCTGCTCAATATTTTCGGGCAGAACGCAACGGGAATTCAGCTCAACGGCTGCCGTGATGTGACGGTGAAAAACAACATTTTTGTCAACACGGGGCTTGCGGTCAACGCCGACGAATACGACAGAGCATATGAGCAGGAGGCACTTGAGCTGCTCGAAAATTCGCCTTATCAAAGCAAGGAATGGAAGAAAATGTTCCCGACCTGCGCCGAAATTTCCACCGACAGCCAACAAGACGGTTATGCGGTTCATCCGTGCGGTAACACCGTTACCGACAACATTGCCATGCAATCCGCCAACAGCATCGGTCACTTTGCGGGCGAATTCAAAAAAGGTGCAGACATTAAAACCAATGCTGTTTTTTCACTTGGACACCGTCATGTTTTCACCGACTTCAAAAACGGCATATACACGATTGACGCAAATTCCGAAGACTTCGGTTCGAACAGTGAGTTTGAAGACATTCCGTTCGAGAGCATCGGTCGCTATTAACACCTGCGGACTGCCCTTTGGCAGTCCCTTTTTCATTACAAATCCGTTAAAGTTCCGATACAAAAGAGAAAAAGCACTTGACGGAGAAAAGACTTTCCGATACCATAATTTCAGCATCTGTGCGGAGGTGAGCAAAGAATGATTGAAGTAAACGGAATTACCAAAAAATTCGGCAATTTCACGGCGATTCAGGAGATTACTTTTTCGGTGGATACCGGCATGATTTACGGTTTAATCGGCTACAACGGTGCCGGCAAAACAACGCTGTTGAAAACCATGGCGGATGTGTACCGCCCCGAAAGCGGAAGTGTTTTGATTGACGGCGAAAATGTGCTTGACAATCCCCGCATAAAACAAAATCTGTTCTTTGTGCCGGACGATTTGTTCTTTCTCCCCTACTCCGATATGGAAAAAATGGCGTCGTTTTACAGCCGATACTACAAAAATTTCAGCTTCGACACCTTTCGCAAATTAGCGGATGCGTTTGAGTTGGACACCAAAAAGCGTATCAACGGCTTTTCAAAGGGAATGCAGCGGCAGGCGGAGCTGGTGCTCGGTCTGTCCTCGCATCCGAGTGTGTTACTGCTGGATGAGTCCTTTGACGGGCTTGACCCGCAAAAACGAGCCATCGTGAAAAATCTGATTACGCAGTATGTGGCGGAAACCGACACAAGTGTTGTTATCTCTTCCCACAACCTGCATGAGTTGAGCGATTTGAGCGACCGCATCGGTTTAATCAACGGCAAGAAGCTTGCGGTGAACTATTCGGTGAATGAAATGAGTCAGCGCCGCTGTAAAATCCGTGCGGTCTTTTCGCAGGATATGAGTGAAGCCTATTTCAAAGGAATTCCGCACAAAAGCTTCCAAAAAGACGGAAGGATTATTACCTTTACCACGGCGGAGAACCCGAAGGTTGTAACGGAAAAGCTTCAAGCCCTCAAGCCGCTTTTGGTTGAACAATTCCCCCTCACCTTGGAGGAGATTTTTTTAGAAGAAATGGAGGGTACGGACTATGATTTTTCGGGAATCTTCAAAAAATAGCTCCGTTTTTTCCT
>DNXM01000207.1:4477-5051 GCA_003505905.1 Oscillospiraceae bacterium | reverse complement strand
ATTGCAAAGATGCTGAACTTCGCACATGGCGATATCATCATGGTCGGCGCCTATGCAATCCTCACAAGCCTTCAGCTCACCGGCAACCCGTATCTTGCCATGGTTGTTTCGATTTTGGTTTGCACGATTGCGGGCGTTGTCATTGAGCGGTTGGCTTACAAGCCCTTGCGCGGTGCTTCGCCGTTGGCGGTTTTGATTACCGCAATCGGTGTCAGCTTCTACCTGCAAGCGGTTGCACAGTTGATTTACGGTTCAAAATCACAGTCCATTGCTTTGCCGACCTTCGGCAAAGTAACGGTAGCGGGCTATGAAATCAATGTCAGCACCGTCATAACGCTTGTTGTCGGCGGTGTTATCATGGCAGGCTTGACGCTGTTTGTAAAAAAGACCAATGTCGGTCGTGCCATGCAGGCGGTGTCTGAAGACAAGGGCGCTGCACTTCTCATGGGCGTTAATGTCAACCGCATCATTATGATTACCTTTGCCATCGGTTCGATGTTGGCGGCATTCGCCAGCCTGTTTTACCTGATGCAGATTCCGTCCATTACGCCGACCCTCGGCTCCATGCCCGGCA
>DNXM01000207.1:3985-4424 GCA_003505905.1 Oscillospiraceae bacterium | reverse complement strand
CGGCGGCGGTTATCGGCGGCATCGGCTCGATTCCCGGTGCAATGCTCGGTGGCGTGCTTTTGGGCTTGATTGAAAAAATTTGCTTGAGCATTCCGGTTATCAGCCCCTATACAACCGCCATTGAATTCGGTTTGCTGATTTTGATTTTGATGGTTAAGCCTATCGGTATCCTCGGCAAAAAAGTCAGAGAGAAGGTGTGAGCATGGGAAGATATATTTCAAATATCAAAAAGCAATTTAAGTTCAAATACATTGCTACCTGGCTTTCGGTTGCCGTTGTTCTTGTCGTGCTTGTGGTTTTGGAGGGCGCAGGCGCACTCAACCGTTCCACCATCGGCTTGCTTTCCCGTATTGCTTACAGCATCATTTTGGCAACCTCCCTCAACCTTGTGGTCGGTTTCTTGGGCGAATTGAGCTTGGGTCATGCGGGCTTCATGTGC
>DNXM01000207.1:0-3968 GCA_003505905.1 Oscillospiraceae bacterium | reverse complement strand
TGTGCTTGGGCGCTTATATCGGCACCTTTGCGGCAAGTTACCTGCGTGAAATGATTGACAGCAAGCTGATTGTTTTGATTCTGTCCATGTTTATCGGCGGCTTGGTTGCCGCAATTTTCGGCTTTATCATCGGTCTTCCTGCGCTTCGCCTCAAGGGTGACTACCTTGCCATTGTCACGCTGGCGTTCGGTGAAATTGTCCGTAACATTTTCAAAAACCTTGAAATTTTCGGCGGAGCGATGGGTTATCCGTCCAAGACCTATAACCAAAAAGATTTGTTTGTGATTTCGTTTGTTGCCGTTATTCTGGTTTTGATTTTTATTCAAAATTTGATTCGCAGCAAACACGGCCGTGCGATTACCGCCATCCGTGACAACGAAATTGCGGCAAAATCCATGGGCATCAATGTTACTTTTTACAAAATTTTCGTGTTTGTGATTGCCGCATTTTTCGCCGGTGTTGCCGGTGTTATTTACGGCCATTTCACAACCCCCGTGCTTTATACGACCTTTTCTTACAATTTCTCCATCGAGATTTTGGTCATGGTCGTTCTCGGCGGTATGGGCAGCATCAACGGTTCCATCATTTCCGCTACGCTGATTACAGTGATTAACTTCGCCTTGCAGTCCAAGCTCTCGGGTGACCTCGCCGCCTTGCGCTTGCTCATTTATGCCGTCATTTTAATTTTGATTGTTATTTTCAATAACGCGCCGGCATTCAAGCCGATTAAAGAAAAATTCAGCATCCATACGCTGAAGGAGAAAAAGCTCGCCCGAGAAAAAAGCGCCATCCTTGACGATGCGGCGGAATGGAACCGCATTGAAACAAAGGTTGATATGGATTCAATCTTAATGACGGAGCTTCCTCATAACGAAGAGCCGACACCCGACAAACCGAAAAAGGAGGAAAAGTAAATGTCTGAATTTATGCTTGAAACCAAAAATCTCGGCATTACCTTCGGCGGTTTGAAAGCTGTGCAGGGTGTCAATTTGAAAATTAAGAAAAACGAGCTTTACGGTTTGGTCGGTCCCAACGGTGCAGGTAAAACGACTGTGTTCAATATGCTCACCGGCGTTTATCAGCCGACTTACGGCACCTTCTGTTTGGATGGTGAGGAGCTGAAGGGAAAGAGCCAGGAGAAAATCAACCACAAGGGCATTGCTAGAACCTTCCAAAACATTCGCCTGTTCAACAATATGTCGGTTATTCGCAATGTTTTGGTCGCACTTCACAATCAGCCCGAATTCAAATACACGCCCTTTGATGCCATGTTCCATACACCCCGTTATTATGATGCGGAGGTTCGTATGCGTGACAAAGCCAAGGAGATTTTGGATGTGTTCGGTTTGGTTGATGAACGCAATAACTTGGCGTGCAACCTTTCTTACGGCACACAGAGAAAGCTTGAAATCGCCAGAGCACTTGCCACCAACCCCAAGCTCCTTTTGCTCGATGAGCCGGCGGCAGGCATGAACCCTAACGAAACGGCGGAATTGATGGAGATTGTCAAGTTCATCCGTGATAAGTTTGATTTGACGGTTTTGCTCATTGAGCACGACATGAAATTTGTTTCCGGCTTGTGCGATGAAGTGACCGTTTTGAACTTCGGCACAACTCTCGCCCAAGGCGACACCGCCGAGGCGCTGAACAACCCCGAAGTCATTCGTGCGTATATAGGAGGATAACGGCATGGCGTTGCTTGAAGTAAAAAATTTAGATGTATATTACGGCAAGATTCAGGCGATTCGAGGCATCAGCTTTGAGGTCAACGAGGGCGAAATCGTTACCCTTATCGGCGCAAACGGTGCAGGCAAAACCACCACCATGCAAAGCATTGTGGGGCTGATTCCGATTAAACACGGCACCGTGACTTATGACGGGCAGGATATTACCAAAGTGCCGGGTCACAAAATCGTGCGTTTGGGCATGACGCAGGTGCCCGAGCGCAGGCGCATTTTTCAGCAGCTCACGGTGCACGATAACCTTTTGATGGGTGCATACACCGTCAAGGATAAAAAGCAGATTCAGCGTGATATTGATGAAATCTGCACACGGTTTGAAATCCTCGGTCAAAGAAAGAATCAAATTGCGGGCACGCTTTCCGGCGGTGAACAGCAGATGCTCGCCATGGGGCGTGCCATGATGAGTCACCCGAAGCTGTTGATGCTTGATGAGCCGTCCATGGGTCTTTCCCCTTTGTTTGTGGATAAGATTTTCGATATCATTCAGGATTGCCATAAGAGCGGTACCACCATCCTTTTGGTTGAACAAAACGCCAAAAAAGCGCTCTCGATTGCCGACCGCGCCTATGTGCTGGAAACGGGTACGATTTCGCTGAGCGGCTCCGCAACCGAAATGCTGAACGATGAGGCAGTCAAGAAGGCCTATCTCGGCGGCTGACGGTCGGTGAACGATATGAAAATTTATTTAGCCGGTCCGTTTTTCAACGAGGAGCAGATTTCCTACATTGAAAAGGCGGAAACAATTCTTCGGCGCAGAGGCTTTGATGTGTTTTCGCCGAGAGAGCATACTGCGGATGAAACGCTTCCGAATCACCTTTGGGCGCAGAAAATTTTCGAGATTGATGTCCAAGCGCTTTCCGAAAGCGATTTGGCGGTTGCCGTCTATCACGGAATGTATTCGGATACGGGTACCGCTTGGGAAATCGGCTATGCTTACGCCAACAAGATTCCGATTGTTTTAGTTTGCACGGATTGCAGGGCAAGTCAATCGGCGATGGTTGTCAACGCAAGCAAGGCGGTCATTGGCGTGGATGCGTTAAGCGATTACGACTTTGATACCTTACCCGCAGGAAATGTTATTGATACGCAAATATAACACAAACGGTGCCTGTGCAGTATTTTACGCACGAGCACCGTTTTTTGTATCATGGAACTTTTTTGATTGCGATTGCATATTTTCCTTTCCTTGGTTCAAAATAGCAAAGAGAAAAATTTCAGGGAAGGGAGATGCGCCGCAAGGCGCAGATGAAAAAATGGATATTGAATTTAAGCGAACCGGTAAACCGATTTGGACGAAGCTCGGCATTTATGCGGCGGCTCTGCTTTGCGTGGGCGCTATTGGGTTAGGCTCATACGCAGCAATGCGAAAGGAGTTCCGAGCAACGGAGATTACAACGCAACTGTCGCTCGGCGTGCCGTCAAACGAAACACTCAATGTGGTTGTGCCGCAGACGCAGGAGGTTTTGCTGACCGAGCCGACCACCGAAGAAAAGACAACGAAAAAAGCAGACAATCTGCCGTTTACAGGCAGCTTTGCGCTGCCGTTGAGTACGGAAATTTTGAAGGATTATTCGGACGGCGAGATGGTTCATTCCCAAACAATGGACGATTGGCGTGTGCATAACGGCATTGACTTCACCGGCAAGAAGGACAGTGAGGTGCGAGCCGTTCAGCGAGGTAAAATCACGGCGATTTATGAGGACGAAATGTGGGGAACGGTGGTTGAAATCGACCATGAGAACGGAATGACTGTAAAGTATTGCGGCTTTACAAAATCATCTGTTCTGCCCAAGGGTACCGTTGTCAAGAAAGGCGAAACCATCGGAAAACTCGGCGAAATCCCCGTAGAATCGGCGGAAGAGCCGCATTTGCATATAGAAATTACCGTTGACGGCAAGATTGTCGATCCATTGGCGGCAATGAACCGAGCAGAATAAAAGTGACAAGGAGTTGAGCTTTACGGCTCAACTCCCTGTTTTTTGTGTTATACGATTTGAAAAAGGTAAAATTTTAAGTATTCCGTTTCGGGAACGCCCCACAAAATCGGGTGGTCGGGGGCTTGCTTGCGCCCTTCAATCTGTTTTAGGCTCACGCCGGCATCCTGTGCCGCCTCGGCAAGCATCTTTCGGAACAATTCGTCCGTCATAAAATGAGAGCAGGAGCAGGTGGCGAGGTAACCGCCACGGGGCAGAATTTTCATCGCCTTGAGGTTAATCTCTTTGTAGC
>DNXM01000013.1:2559-8321 GCA_003505905.1 Oscillospiraceae bacterium | reverse complement strand
CACACCACGACAAAGCGACCGTCCCCGAGCTTTCGCACCAAACAGCCGTATTCGCTCAGCCATTGGTCAATCAGCTTTTCGGCTTTGCTGCGCATGGAGTCGGAATCGCTGTCGGCATAGCCGGACATAATTTCTTCCAAATTATCAATGCTGATGAGGAGAACCCACGGTCGGGTAACCTGAAACTCATAGGCGGTTCGGCGCAAATCGGTTTCATCCGAAAACAACAGTGCGTAACACTTCTCGCCGTTTGCATGGAACGAAAAGCCGTAAACAGAGTAAAACCGACCTGCCACGCAAGTATACAGCTGTGCGTGTGTCTGAAACTCATCCACGCTTTTTCCGTTCAAAAACGGGGAAACCTCATCGCTGTTCAAACGAATGTCACCGATTATCTGACTTTTGAAAAGCGTGTTGTACCAACGGATAACGCCCTTGTCACTGCACACAAGCATCGGCATGGGAAAAGAATTCAGCTTTTTTTGGTCAACCTCATCAATTTGACGGTCAAGCTCGGTTAAAAGTTTTTGCGTTTTATCAACGGTAAACACATTGCTGACAACCGACAGTAAAACCAAAGCAGTCAAAATCGCCAAACCGATGATTCCGACTGTTTGATTGTGAAGCAATGTTACCACTGCCATCATCAGCGTAACCGCAAAAATGCCGAGTAAAACGGCATTGTTTTGAATAAAACGCTTCAAACCCTTATACCTCCATAATAATCGGCACAATCATCGGACTGCGCCTTGTTTTATCCGCCACAAAACGACCAACATCGTCACGCACTTTTGTTTTTGCCGCCACCAAATCGGGGGAACGAAGCAATTTGCCTTCAATCGCCCGTGCAGCAATATTCTTCGCCTCTAAAATCAGCTCATCCGCCTCTTTTGCGTAAACAAAACCACGGGTGATGATTTCGGGACCCGACACAATGTAACCGGACTGCGCATCCACGCTTGCGCTCACAATCACAATACCGTCCTCCGACAAGCGCTTGCGCTCACGCAGAACAACACTTCCGACATCGCCGACACCCGCACCGTCCACATAAACCTTACCCGACGGCACATTGCCCGCAATGCGGATGCTCTTATCGGTCATTTCCACTTGAATGCCGTTGTCGGCAATAACGATATTTTTTTTGTCAATTCCCATGGACTGCGCCAAAAGTCCGTGCTTTTGCAGGTGCTTCTGCTCACCGTGAACGGGAATAAAATACTTTGGCTTCACCAAGTTCAAAATCATTTTCAGCTCTTCCTGACAGGCGTGACCGGACACATGAACCTCATACATCCGCTCGTAAATCACTTCCGCACCGAGCTTAAGCAATTCATCCACCACACGGCCGACGGTTTTTTCGTTGCCGGGAATGGGAGTAGCTGAAATGATGATATAATCGGTCGGACCGACTGCAACACGGCGATGGTCGGAAAACGCCATACGGGTCAATGCCGACATCGGTTCGCCCTGACTGCCTGTGGTGACAATGACCATTTGGTCTGCGGGATACTTATTCACCGTTTCAATGCTGACAAGCAAGCCATCGGGCACATGGATATAGCCCAGCTCCTTTGCCACGCTGACCACATTTTCAAGGCTTCTGCCCGAGAGAGCAACTTTTCGCCCGAGTGCCGAAGCCGTGTCGATAATCTGCTGAACACGGTGAATGTTCGAGGCAAAGGTCGCAACAATAATGCGGCGATTCCCTGCCTGGCGGAACAAATTGTCAAACGACTTGCCGACCAAGCGTTCGCTCGGCGTAAAACCGGGACGCTCGGCATTGGTCGAATCGGACAGAAGGCAGGTAACACCCTCGCTTCCGATTTGCGCCAAGCGGTTTAAGTCAATCTGGTCGCCGTCAATCGGCGTCATGTCGATTTTGAAGTCACCCGTTTGAACAATCGTGCCGCCCTTACAGCGAATGCAAAGTGCAATCGCATCGGGAATGGAATGGTTCACATGAATCAGTTCCACACTGAATGCGCCGAGGTTCACGGTATCACCCGGCTTGACAACATTAAGCTTTGCTGAGGAAAGCAAGTGATGCTCTTTGAGCTTTCCCTCAATCAAGCCGATGGTCAATTTGGTTGAATAAACGGGGATGTTGGCAGTTTTGAGCAGATACGCCAAACCGCCGATATGGTCTTCGTGACCGTGCGTCACGATAATTCCTTTGATGCGGTCAACATTGCGTTCCACATAGGTGAAATCGGGCAAGACCAAATCAACGCCCAACAAATCGGGGTCGGGGAACGCCAAACCGCAGTCCACCAAAAACATATCGCCGTTATACTCATAAAGCGTCATGTTCTTGCCGACTTCGTTTAAGCCGCCGAGAAACGCTATGCGAATGGGCATTTTACTGCTTTTCCCTGTTTTCTTGCCTTTCTCCGCCTTTTTCGGTTTTGTGTTTTGAATATTCGCTTCGGATTTGGTGCGTTTTGGTTGCTTTTCTTCAACCCTTTTCTCTTTTTTCTTCGGTGCGGAAGGCTTCTTCTTTGTTGCTTCTTTTTTGGATTCCTTTTTGATTTCTTCCGCAGCCATCTCCGCTTTTGCGGTGTTTTGGGTTGTGTTCTTTTTTGTGTTTCGATAAAAGCGGTGCTGCTTCGGCTTGCTTTTTTTCTCGCCGCCGAGCAAATTGGTTTCTTTTTCCTGCATAAATGCTTCATCAAGACACCTCAACACGCCGAATGTCCACATCATTTGGCTTTGAGGTGTCTTTTCTTCCTTTCTTCAGTTTGATTTATTTGCTCCGCCGATTAACAAGGCGGAAATATCCATAATATTACAGTCATTATAGGCTATTTTTCGAAAAAAGTCAAGTTCAGTGCCTGCTCGATGTCCTCGCTCAAGGCCTGCGCAATCTCCGCATTACACCCCTGTACCTCCACGCAGCACCGCTTCGTGCTTTCGGAAAACGACAAAACAGCGCTGGCATTTTTTCGTTTAACATATAGGAAACGATTGGTGTCGGTTACGCATTCCTCACACGCCACGGTGTCCGCAAGCAAGTCGGGTGAGCCGTGAAAAGGCAGCACGGTTTTTCGCTCGGTCGGCTGGGTATAGCGACCGAACAGTGTCGACAGCGACTGACCCAACCGTGACATATGGTGCAAAACACGAAACACAAGCAGGATTGCATCGTTCTGCCACGGTTCATCGCCGCCGTCAAAGCTCCGCTTCAGGACTACACCGTTTTGTCTTGCCAATTCCGTAAGCAAAAAGGAAGCAGTGAACGGCACGGTCAGCTCCTTCTTTTGCTCAATTTCGCACGCATAGCACAAATTCAACAGCATTTCTTTTGTGTACACCTTCCCGTTTTCATCCCTTGCCACCGCATTCAAGCCCGATGCACTGACGCAAAACGAGGGCTTCGTTCGATGAACCGCACCGAGTGAAAGCGCCGTTTGTCGAACAAAACGCAAAAGGTTTTCGTTGGGAGAAGAAAAAGATACCGCCACATTTTCAAACGATTCGCCGATTTCTTTTGCCTTTAAGCGATAGGCGTTTCGCCGGGAAAACTCAATCACCTGCCCTTTTCGTTTGGAAGCCGTGCATCGGTCGGGTGCCGCCTGCATAATGAGCCGTTGTTCTTCCTCATCTAACGGTTTTCCGTTCGCACCGTACAGACTCATGCGGCAAGCCGCATCGAAAAAAAGATAAATCGAACAATCCGATTCCAGACACTGCGAAACAAACAACAGCTCCGTTTCAAAACCTCCCTCTTGAAAAAACACCGTACCGCAGCCCTTTACGATACCGTCACGCAATTTTTCGGCATAATATTTTGTCTGCGCCCGGTCATCCGTCATCAAAACAATACGCTTCCCCAGCACGCTCAATATTTTTTGTGCAAGATTTTCCCAAACAACCTCATTGTTTTTTTCGTTCATCACACAGATTGACTTCATAAAATATCTCCCCAATAAAAATATGTACGGTTTGAGTATGGGCATTGCGGCAAAAAAATATAACCGGGCGGTTGATTGTACGAACAAAAAATGGTAAAATCCTTTTGAAAAGCGGAGGATAATCGTATGGAAAAGAAAACTCAGGTTTATTTATTTGCAGACGGTGCCTGCTCGGGCAATCCCGGTCCCGGCGGTTGGGGTACGATACTGCGCTGCGGCGCAAAAGAAAAGGAATTGAGCGGCGGCGAAGCGCAAACCACAAACAACCGCATGGAAATCACCGCCGTAATTGAGGGGCTGAAAGCCCTTTGTTTTCCCTGCCGGGTAACCGTTACCACCGACTCGCAATATGTTTACAACTCGGTTACAAAGGGTTGGGCGGAAAGCTGGAAAAAGAACAACTGGGTCAAGAAAGACAAAAGGCCGGCGTTGAATGCCGACCTGTGGGAAGAATTGTTGAAATTGCTTGCGGAGCATGATGTGGAATTTGTTTGGATTAAAGGGCACAACGGACACCCCGAAAACGAGCGTTGCGATGCGCTTGCGGTGGAACAGTCGCACAAATTCCTCACAAAATAATGCAAATTAAGCCGCTGCAACCCTCGTTAATCACCTTTTCGAGCGTTTGTTGCAGCTTCATTCTTGCCTCGGTCGGCATACGGCACAGTTTATTGTGCAAGCCCTCATTCACCAACTCATTCAGCGATTTCCCGAAAATATTCGACTCCCAAATTTTCAGCGGGTCGCTTTCAAATTCCTGCAGCAGATAGTTGACTAGCTCTTCGCTCTGCGATTCCGAGCCGACAATCGGTGCAACCTCCGTGGTAATATCGGCACGCATCATGTGAATCGACGGAGCGGACGCACGCAGACGAACGCCGTATTTTCCGCCCTGCTTCATGATTTCGGGCTCTTCCAGAGTCAGCTCCTCCAAGGACGGCATCACAATACCGTAGCCCGTTGCTTCAACTTCATCCAAAGCGTTTTTGAGCCTCTCGTAGGCTCTTTTTGTTTTGTTCATTTCCAACAGCTCGTTCATCAGTGCCTGCTCATCGGGGATAGCAGTCTGCGTCACTTCGCTGAGCACTTGATAGAACAATTCGGGCGTAGACTCCAGCCGAACGCCTGCGCTTCCGTCCGACAAATCCATATGCACGATTTCGGACTTTTCAACATAACCGCATTCGCACATTTTCTGTGCAAAATCAGCAACATCCCTCACCCGTTTTAAGCCCTGTGCCGCTTGCGACACGGTTTCATCAATGCCTTTTCGGATTTCATGCGTCGCATCCAAGCTCATCATCCAGCCGGGCAGTTGAACGCCGATTTCCTTAATCGGAAATTCAAAAAGAACTTGGCGCAGAATTTCTTTGATTTCCTCTTCCGTGACGGTTTTGCAGTTGACGGGCAAAACGGGCACACCGTAAGCAATCATCAATTCCTGTGCTAACGCTTGGGATGCCTTGCTTTTGGGTTGCTTGCAGTTGAGCAACACCAAAAACGGCTTACCGAGTTCCTTTAATTCATCAATGACCCGTTTTTCCGCATCGGCATAATCCGTCCGCTCGATTTCGCTGATACTGCCATCCGTTGTGACCACAAGCCCGATGGTGGAATGCTCGTTTATCACCTTTTGCGTGCCGATTTCCGCCGCCATATTAAATGGAATTTCCTCTTCGTACCACGGGGTTTTTACCATGCGAGGCTGTTCGTTTTCGATATAGCCGAGTGCGCCCGGCACGATATAGCCGACGCAGTCAATCAGACGCACTTTCATTTTTGCGCCGTCCTGTAAGGCAATCGGAACGGCTTCCTCAGGGATGAATTTCGGCTCAGTCGTCATAATCG
>DNXM01000013.1:0-2428 GCA_003505905.1 Oscillospiraceae bacterium | reverse complement strand
TAAAGGTGGATTTTCCCGTGCGAACGGGTCCGACAACGCCGATGTAAATATCACCCTGCGTGCGCTGTGCAATATCGGAATAAATACTTTTCTGTTCCATGCTCTTTTCCTCCGTTCATATTTTGGGAATAATCAAAATACCATCGTGATCCATCCGCTCGCCAACCAGTCGATTCCGCTGTTTCACGGCTTCGCAGGATGTATGATAACGCTTGGCAATTTCCCAAATTTCCTCGCCGTCGGACCCGAAATAAACGGTAATCGCCGCCTTGTTTTGGATTGGTTTGGTTTCATCGGCACGCAATTCGCCGATGACATCAAATTCCTGTTTTTCAAAAACGCAGCCTCTCAAGTGCAGTTGCAGCTTTCCGCCGACACTTGTACCGTTTGAGGTCAATCGACTTTCATCGACACACAGCCACGGGTCAAACAAAAAACACCCCTTGGTCTTTGTCAAATCCTTGTTGATTCGATAATTACACGCACGGTGCGCCAAGGCAAACCGTCCGTCTGCGTCCCGATACAGCAGGCAAAGCGAAACGGTTCCGCACACTTCAAAATCGGGCTTTGTTTCGTCAAACAAGCTTGTTACACCGTCACACCAAACATCAAGCAATTCCGATACGGGAGCATCCGAAAAATCAAGCTCGCACGGCACAACAAACAGCTCGTCGATTTTTTCGCAAATCGAAAAGACTTTTGCACGCCGCTGTTCCGTTTCCAGGCATTCTTTTACCGAATAGGCATCCGTAGCGACGCGCAATTCAAGCGAGGAATAGGCAAAAATGTCCGCTCGCACCGTCACAGCCGCCTCTGCCTGCCGAAGCTCACCGTTGGAATCCGCCTTAAACGGCACATCAATTGAACAAATCGTCAGCCGAACATCACACAAGCTGTCCTCCGCCACGCCTTCCACTTCCGCAATTTGGTTGATTGGCATCGTGTGTTCCGCTTTGGCGATGCTTCCGTCCTCACCGCAATAGCAAATGCCGACCGATACATCGCCGCGAATCAAAACCTTTCCTTTTACTGCCTTGACATCTTTCACGGTGGGAAACGCCTGCGTGTGAATCACACCCTTCACCGCCGACTGATTTGCGGGAACGGTCACCGTGTCGCTCATTTCAAACAGCTTGGAAGAACAACCGATAAAATCATAGGTCTGCATATCGCTTTGCTTGAGATACAGTCCATCGGTCGGTGCAGAGGACACCACATCCGTTTTTTCTTTGCCGTAAGCGGAAAACAGTACTGTCACACAACCGTGAACATCCACTCGCCTCGGATTAACCGCACGGCAGTTCACATAGTCGGTTTTGGCTGAAATACGGCAGGATGCCTCTTGAGGTAAACCGCTCATCTCGGTGAATTTGCTGATGGGATAGCTCTGTTCAAAGCAAACGATTTTGTCGTCTTCGCCGAGATACACCAGCCGTACCACGGCATTCCCCTGCGCACCGATGCGACTTCCCGAAGCACCGCCGGAGGTAATGTACGGTTCAATACTGCAATTCAAAATGCTTTTCATATCTCCGCAGTAATCCGGCAATGTGATGTCACAATCCACAGGCTGTTCCGTCTTCGCCTCTCGGAGCAAGCAACAGGAACTGAGCGTTTGTTTTTCCACTTGGATTTCCATTCGTCACCCTCGCTTTACAAATAGTTTCTATCGCAATATATTCCGTTGGAACGGCAGATATTCCAAAACAGGAAAGCACTCCGAAAGCACAATACAAGTTTTCCGGTTCGGCTACAAGTTTTCCGGTTCGGCTACAAGTTTTCCGTTTCGGCGGTCTTGAAATTCCGTGCATTTGATGCTATAATATGTGTCAATGTGATTATGATTGGGGGAATTTTCTGTGCCGATTAAAATTGACGGCAATCTGCCGGCAAAAACCAGCCTTGAAAGCGAGAATATTTTCGTCATGACCAACGAGCGAGCCAGCACGCAGGATATTCGCCCGCTGAAAATACTGATTTTGAATTTAATGCCGACAAAAATCACAACCGAAACACAGCTGCTGCGCTTATTGAGCAATTCGCCGATTCAAGTGGAAATTGATTTGCTTCAAACCGCAACGCATCAATCCAAGCACACCTCCGTTGAGCATATGCTTTCTTTTTATAAAACCTTTGATGAGGTGAAGAATTCCCGATACGACGGCATGGTGGTGACCGGTGCGCCGGTGGAAAAGCTGGATTTTGAAGAGGTGGACTATTGGGACGAGCTTTGTCAAATCTTCGATTGGGCTGACCACAATGTCTATTCCACATTCCACATTTGTTGGGGTGCACAGGCAGGCTTGTATTACCGCTACGGCTTAAAAAAATACATTTTAGACCACAAAGTGTTCGGCATTTTCAAGCATAAGGTGCTTGACCCATATCACCCGTTGCTTCGTGGGTTTGACGAAGAATTCTATGTACC
>DNXM01000179.1:14849-18350 GCA_003505905.1 Oscillospiraceae bacterium | reverse complement strand
GCCATTGACCACATACCAAGTGGTTGCGCCGGTTGTGCCGATTTCTGTCGGCATATTGGCGGCAGAAATGGTGTTGGCAAGAAGGTCATAAGAAGCCAACTCCGCCTCTTTCATTTCTTTCAAGCCGCTTTTGGGGTCACCGTCCGTGTTGTAAACCGGCTCGAGGTATTTCACCGACGGAATTTCGGGTGACGGTGGTGGCGGCTCCCCTTCTGCTGCGCTTGCCGTGAAAATGCCCATCGGAATCATTCCGACCAGCATGAACACCGCAAGAAGCAGCGAGAGCCATTTGGTTGATGCTGTTTTGTTCATAGAGCGCATTGCTCCTTTCCGCCCTTTTCGGGCAAAATAATGATTTATTATCATCCGCCAATGGCGGAAAATAACCGTGGTGCGGATTTTGGCCGAAGCACAAGCCACGACCCTGCGGTGCAAACAAAATAAGCTTTATGCCCGCTGTGAAATCACAACCGGCATAAAGCCACCGATAACATTATGAAAATTGACAAAAAGGCAGACTACACCCTTGCTTGCTTGTTTGCTGAAACGCACCGCAAGGTTCGCCAACTTTGTCAACCCCTCGTTTATCATTTTTCGGCGGCTATATCTATTGAAAACAAATATAGCTCCACCGTTTTTTGCTATTTTAACATCTTTTTTCCGATTTTGCAAGCAGTTTTACAATATTAAAATTAACATTTGTAACAAAAAAACGACCTGATTTTTCTGTATCATCAGCAAAAAGCATATATATGTCGTGCACACTCTAACCGTGCCACAGCATACAGTGAACATATTGACAAAAAAGCCTCGTTTGCAGTATCCTAATAGCAGGAGAATAGGAGGAAGCCTTTATGATTTTTTTATCTTCAAAGGAAACTGCGGAAAAATGGGGCATTGACCAAAGCCGTGTTTTGCAGCTTGCACGGGACGGACGCATTGAAGGAGCACGCCTTTTCGGCAGAAAATGGATGATTCCGGAAAACGCAGAAAAGCCTGCGGACGGAAGAAGAAAAGGCGAAAGCGCAATGCCAAAGGACGATTTTCGTTTTCCGCTGTTTGTGAATTTTAAGGAAAGTGACTATTTCCCTCCGCTGTCGAACGACGAAAGTCGGCTTCGGCAGGCACAGCTCGCCTTTCAGGAATGCCGATTTGAGGAAGCGGAAAAGCTGCTTTGTTCCGTTTATCACAACACCGAAAACCGTTATGTTCGGCTTTCGGCAATGTATCACCTGCTGTATGTCTACATTTACAGCAACAGCCCGAGCTACGATCGAATACTATCCGAAATGCTTTCAGAGCTTATCACGGATTTTCCGCACAGAAACGAAATGATGCTGATGCGCTACGGCTTTGATGCCGATAATATGCTGTACCAATCCATTTTGGATGAGTTTTTCGTCAGCCCCGAATATATATATCATCCATCCGCATACTACACGGCAATTCTTGTGTCTATCATTCCGATTCAAAACGGAGATTTCGCTTTGATGAAAAGCCTTCGCTACGAAACGTACGAGCTGCTTTGTCAGCAAATGGAATATAACGGCTGTTTTTTGGAAGCGCAAAAGCTTCATTACCTGCTTTCGGTTGTTTATCAGCTGAAAAACGAAAGCCAAAAAATGAAACAGCACATTAAATGCGGGCTTGATATTGCACTTCGTTACAGGCTTTATTTTTCACCCGCACTTTACGCCGGCTGGTACCCGAGGCAGACCAAAAAAGTTTTGAAAGACTACCCTGCGGATTTTGCCAAAAAAATAATCAACACGGCAAATACAATGCGGCAAAATCCGCAGGGTTTTGAGAAAGCACGACATATTGCCACCTATATCAATTTTCTTTCCGGCAAGGAGCTTGAATACGCCTACCTTGCCAACCAGGGTTACACAAACCGTGAAATCGCCAAAATGCACAAGGTTTCGGAAAAAAACATATCGAAAATTTACGGAGAAATCTATGAAAAATTGAAGGTGCATAGCAAAAAAGAGCTGATTGACCTTATCAACAGCACCTACATCAAAAATCCCGCCGAAAAAGCCAACCCGTCGGTGGACAAAAAACCATAAAAACGCCCCGGTGATTAGCAGAAAACTGCTGACCGCCGGGGTCGCTTGCTTAAAGAGAGCTTTTGCCGTGAACGCTCGGAATTCATCCGCTCAACCGGTTGCGAAGCTGTGCCAAAATCTGCTTTTCCCGTCGGGACACCTGCACCTGCGACATTCCGAGCCGCTCGGCGGTTTTTTGCTGGGTAAGCCCCCGATAATAGCGCAGTTCAATCAGCTTTCGGTCACGCTCGGGCAAAGCGGTCATCGCCTGCTCCAAGCTCAACTGCTCCGCCAAATCGGTTTCCCCCGATTCCACGGGAATATCTGCGGCGTGTTCGCCATCCTCATCCGTTACGGTGAGCGACACGGTCGGCAAGGCGGCGTTAAGAATTTCGGCTGTCTGCTCCGTGTCAAGCCCCAACGCCTGCGCAAGCTCGCTCACGGTCGGCTCCTGCCCGTTCAGGTGCGTGAGCCGTTCCCGCTCTTTCATGGCAATGCGCCCTTTTTCTTTGAGCATTCGCCCGACCTTAACCGCTCCACCATCCCGAAAAATGCGGCGAATCTCGCCCAAAATAACGGGCACGGCATAAGTTGAAAACGCAAAGCCACGCTGTGCATCAAATCCGTCCGCCGCTTTTATCAAGCCCACACAGCCCGCTTGAAACAAATCGTCATACTCCACGCCCTTGCCCCGAAAACGCCCGGCGCAGGCATGAACCAAACCCATATTTTCCGTTATCAGCTGTTCCCGCCGTTCAACCGTTGCGGACAAGCTGTTTCCCTTGAATTTGTTTTTCCAGCGTAACGCAAGTGCCCTTGCCGGGCTTGCTCTTTACACTCAATTTGTCGCAAAAGCTTTCCATCACCGCAAAACCAAGCCCTGCTCTTTCACCGCCAAGGCTCGAATAAAGCGGCTGCATCGCCTGCGCAAGGTCTTCAATTCCCCTGCCCTTGTCCTTCACCCGAATGCGGATGATGCCGTTTTCAAACACTTCGCCCGTAACACGGATTTCGCCCAAGCCTTCGGGATAAGCGTGAACAATGCAGTTCGTCACTGCCTCGCTCACCGCCGTTTTGATGTCGCACAGCTCCTCCACAGTGGGGTCAAGCTGGGCGGCGAAGCCCGAGGCAACCAAACGGGCAAAGCCCTCGTTTGCCGAGCGGCTCTCCACCGTTAAAACAAAACGGTTCATCGCTTTTCGTTTCATTGCTTTTCACCTGCCATTCTCAATCCGACAATTTTTTCCAATCCCGACAGCTTCATCAGGCGATAGCATCGGGGCGGCAAATTCACCGCTTCCGCTTTGCCGCCGTAAGCCGACACATTGCGATACCGCCCCATGACAAGCCCGACACCGGACGAATCCATGAAGGTGACTCCCCCGAAATCAAGCACCAAAAGCTTTGGCATCAAGCGGTCGGTTTCCTCGTCAATTTGCTTGCGAATCGGTGC
>DNXM01000179.1:13986-14799 GCA_003505905.1 Oscillospiraceae bacterium | reverse complement strand
GGTGTGGTGGTCGATTTCTCCGTCGAGGAACACCGTCATACACTTGCCTTGAACCGAAATTTCCATTTTTCACATCTCCTTTTCGGGCAAAAAATAACAGCCTCTATTCCCCTTAAGAATAGAAGCTGTTTCGTGAAAATTCTGTCACAGCGTGTCAGCTGCAAAAAATTTTTTTAATTCGTTTCGCACCTCGCCTGCCAAATAAAGCGAACCGCAGACAAGCAGACACTCGCCGTCCCGCAATTTTCCGTTGGCAAGGTGTATTGCTTTACAGGCATCTTCGCAAGCGCACACATTCGGGCAGAACCGCTCTGCCGCCGTTTTCAGTGCCTGCGCCGACTGTGCCCGTGGATTTTCCGCCACGGTAACGGTCACAATCTCACGGCAAAGCGGAGCGACGAACGACAAATAGTCGTCAATGCTCTTATCCGCCATCATGCTGAGCACCGCCACCGTTTTGCCGCCGAGGGACGCTCGTTTTAGGCTTTCGCCCAGCACCCGTCCACCGTCCTCATTATGCCCTCCGTCCAGCAATACCAACGGTTTTTCGGCAATAACCTCCTGCCGAGCCGCCACTTTCGCACGGCGGATTCCCTGCACGATATTTTTTTGTGCAGCACCGAGCAGGCGTGCCGTTTCGATGGCGGTGACGGCGTTTTTGATTTGATGCCCGCCGCCCATTGCCGTTTCGTACTCGACACCGTCATAACGGAACTTTGTGCCGAAAATGTTGTTTTCAATCGGCTCAAGCTTGCTCAAGCTTGGAACTGTAAAGCTGTTGCACTTGTCAGAACAAGCCTGCTCCACCACCTG
>DNXM01000179.1:6559-13933 GCA_003505905.1 Oscillospiraceae bacterium | reverse complement strand
TGATAATTCCGCACTTTTCGGCGGCTATTTTTTCCACTGTATCGCCTAAAATCGCCATGTGGTCGAGCGACACAGAGGTAATCACGCTCACCAACGGCGTGGTGATGATATTCGTGGAATCGAGCCGACCACCCAAGCCGACCTCCAACACGACAACCTCGCAATTGAGCTTGGCAAACAAATCAAACGCCGCCGCCGTAATCACCTCAAACTCGGTCGGCTGCATATCCTGCTTTGCCAAATTTTCGACAATCGGCACAATGCGCCCAATGGTTTCGGCGAATGCTTCTTCGCTCACAGGCTCACCGTTGACCTGAATCCGCTCCATAAAGCTCACCACATAGGGCGAGGTGAACAGCCCCGTTTTTTTGCCTTGCGCCATCAATATTTCGGAAAGCATAGTGGCGGTTGAGCCTTTTCCGTTTGTTCCGCCGACATGGACAAATTGCAGCTTTTCCTGCGGATTGCCCAACGCACGGCACAACGCTTCAATGCGTTCAAGCCCGGGATGAATCCCGAACCGACCGAGCGAATGAACAAATTGCAATGCCTGCAAATAGGTCAAAATCGTTTCCTCCCATCGAATAAAAAGTGCAGGCGGACGCTCGCCCTGCCTGCACTCGGTCACTTATTTTCTGAATTGCTTTTTCATGCGCAGCTCTTTGGAAAGAATGGTCTTGCGCAGGCGCAGGGATTTCGGCGTGACCTCCAACAGCTCATCGTCCTTGATGAACTCCATGCACTGCTCCAAGCTCAACACGGAATGAGGCACCAAGCGAAGCGCATCGTCACTGCCTGCGGCACGGGTATTCGTCAGCTGTTTCTTCTTGCAAACATTGCAGACGATATCCTCGTTCTTGGCGCATTCACCGACAATCATGCCCTCGTAAACCGGCACGCCCGGTCCGATGAACAAGCGCCCTCTGTCCTGCGTGTTGAACAAGCCGTAGCCCGTTGATTCGCCCGTTTCATGCACCACGATGGAACCACGCTCACGGGTTTGAATATCGCCGGCAAACGGCTCATAACCCGAGAACAGCTGATTCATAATACCGTTGCCGTTGGTATCGGTCAAGAATTCGGAGCGGTAGCCGATTAAGCCACGGGACGGAATCTTAAATTCAAGGTGTGTTGAACCGCCCTCACGCACGCCCATGTTTTCGAGCATCGCCTTGCGGGAGCCGAGCTTTTCGATGACGGCACCGACATATTCTTCGGGCACCTCCACAATCAACAGCTCAACAGGCTCGCACACCACGCCGTCAATCTCCTTGAGAATGACCTTCGGACGGGAAACCTGAAATTCATAGCCCTGACGGCGCATGGTTTCGATAAGAATCGACAAATGAAGCTCACCACGACCAGAAACCTTGAAGGTATCGGTCGAATCGGTTTCTTCCACACGCATACTCACATTCGTTTCCACTTCCTTGAACAAGCGGTCACGAATGTTGCGGGAGGTAACAAACTTGCCTTCCTGCCCGGCAAAGGGGCTGTCGTTGACGATAAAGTTCATGGAAATGGTCGGCTCGTCAATCTTAATGAACGGCAACGCCTCAATACAGTTGGGGTCGCAAGCCGTTTCGCCGATGTTGAGGTCGGGAATGCCTGCCACGCAAATCAAGTCGCCTGCCTGTGCGGATTCCACCTCCACACGCTTTAAGCCTTCAAACTGGTAAAGACGGGCAATACGCTGATTTTCCGTTGTGCCGTCTGCCTTGCACAAAACAACATTCTGGTTGCGGTTAATTTTGCCACGCTCCACACGGCCGACACCGATACGACCGATATAATCGTCATATTCCAAAGAGGAGAAAAGCACCTGAAGCGGTGCATCCGCATCCACATGGGGCGCTTCGATGTTTTCCAAAATCGCATCCAACAGCGGGCGCATATCACCCTCACGCACATCCGGGTCAAGCGACGAATAACCGTCCCTTGCGCTGGCGTAGACCACAGGGAACTCCAGCTGGTCATCATCTGCGCCAAGCTCGATGAACAAATCCAGCACCTCGTCAAGCACCTGGGCTGGTCTTGCACCCGGGCGGTCGATTTTGTTGACAACCACCAACGGCTTTTTGCCCAAGCCCAATGCTTTTTTCAGCACAAAACGGGTTTGAGGCATACAACCCTCAAATGCGTCAACCAACAGCAAAACACCGTCAACCATCATCAAAATACGCTCCACCTCGCCGCCGAAATCAGCGTGACCGGGGGTGTCAACGATGTTGATTTTTGTATCCTTATAGTGGATAGATGTGTTCTTGGAAAGGATGGTGATGCCTCTTTCTCTTTCCAAATCGTTTGAGTCCATCACACGCTCTGCGACCTGCTCGTTTTCACGGAAGGTACCGCTCTGCTTGAGCAGCTCATCCACCAGCGTTGTTTTGCCGTGGTCAACGTGCGCAATGATGGCAACATTTCTGATTCCTTTTCTTTCCATATTCTCTCTAATCTCCCGAATCGTAAAAAATCACAATTAGTTATTATACACCCTATGTCAATATATATATTTACAAATCGGAATTACAGCTTAAAAATGATGCCGATACCGGCACAAATTGCAATCAAAACAATCGGGTGAAGCTTTTTTGTCCTTTTGAATTGCGTCAAAAACAGCACAACGGCAAAAATCGCAAGGGCAGGCAAGTTGAACACCGTCCAAAAATGTGCCCAAGAAAAGTCCGTCAAATCCAGCAGAGAAAGCTTCACGACGCTCCACCCTGCGGCGGCAATCAAGCCCGTCACTGCAGGACGCAAGCCGCCGAATGCCCATTTGACAAAGCGGTTGTTCATATATTTATTCAGCACCCGGGCAATGACGGTCAAAACAATCAACGACGGCAGCACAAGGGAGCAGGTTGCCAAAATCGCACCCGGCACGCCTGCCGTCAAATAGCCGGCAAAGGTTGCCATGTTGACGCCGATGGGACCGGGGGTTGATTCCGCCACGGCTATCATATCCGCCAACTGCGCTTTGGTGAACCATTCGGGGTGCTTCGCCGCCATATCCGACAAAAACGGCAGAGTTGCCAAGCCGCCGCCGACAGCGAAAAGTCCCGTTTTGAAAAAGTTCCAACAGAGAAGAAGCAGTGTCATTTATTTTCCTCCTCTTTCGGTTTTTTTCCGAACTTGCCCAACACCAAGCCCGCAACCGAAGCGCCGATGACCACCCACACAGGACTTGCACCGAGGATGGCTACAACAACAAAGGCAAGCACTGCCAAAAGAATTTGCACAAGGCTTTTGACATTGGATTTTGCCAGCTTAATCACCGCCGCCGTAATCAAAGCGCAAACGGCAATCCGGATGCCGACAAAGGCGTGCCGAACGGCAGGAATATCGGCATAATTTTGCAGCAAAGCGGCAATAACGGTGATGATAATTACCGACGGACAAACGACACCGAGCGTTGCCACCACGGCGCCGAGGACCTTGCCTCGCTTATAGCCGACCAAGGTTGCGGTGTTGACCGCAATCACGCCGGGTGTGCATTGTCCCACAGCGAAATAGTCGAGCAAATCCTCGCTCTTGACCCATTTGCGCTCCTCCACCAATTCACGCTCCAGCATCGGCAGCATGGCATAACCGCCGCCGAAGGTAAACGCACCGATTTTGAAAAAGGACATAAACAGGCGCAACAAATCCTTGGCATCAAACGACTTTTTTTCATTCGTTTGTTTGCTCATTCCTCTGCCTCCGCTTCGCTGAGTTTTTTCAAAAATGCCCTGTCTTTTTTGTCAAGCTCGGCTTTTTCCAGCAAATCGGGACGCTTTTGTTTAGTGCGCTCCAACTGCTTTTGTCTGCGCCATGCCTGAATATTGGCGTGGTGACCGCTGAGTAACACATCGGGCACGGGTTTATCATGCCACACCTCGGGTCGTGTATACTGCGGTTCTTCCAAAAGGGAAGCATAGTGACTCTCTTTTGTGAAGCTGTCTTCACCCGAAAGCACGCCCGGCAGCATACGGCACACACAATCCGCCAGCACGATTGCCGGCAATTCGCCGCCCGTCAGCACATAATCGCCGATGGAAATTTCTTCATCCACAATCTCCTCCAGCACACGCTCGTCAATACCCTCATAGTGGCCGCAAAGCAAGGCAATATTGTCATATTCGAGCAATTCTTTCGCCCGTTGTTGGGTGAGCACGCCGCCCTGCGGTGAAAGATAAATCAAATGCGGCTTGCGCCCGATATCCTCGCAAAGCGACTGATAACAGTCATACACGGGCTGCGCCTGAATGAGCATACCACTTCCGCCGCCGTAAGGTGCATCGTCCACACGGCGGTGCTTGTCCAAGGTGTATTTGCGAATGTTTCGGCAGTTGATTTCGACCAAGCCCTTTTCACGGGCACGGCCGAGAATGCTCTCACTGACGACGCTTTCGCACATTTCGGGGAACAGCGTCAAAATGTCAAACCGCATCGTCAAAAATCCCCCTTATCGGGCTGATGTAAACCTTATCATTTGCGGCATCGGTGCGCTTGACCATCATCGGCACGGCAGGCATCAAATGCTTCCTTCCCGCTTCGTCCGTAATCTCCCAAATCTCGTTGGCACCGTTGGAGGCAACATCCGTCAGCGTACCGTAGCATTTTTCGTTGTTATCGGCATCGAGCACCGCACAGCCGATTAAATCGGCGATAAAATCAACACCCTCGGGAATTTTTGCGTCTTTTCGAGCCATAAAAAGCGTTTTGTTGCGCAAAAGATTTGCCTGCTCCACGGTTTCGACACCGTCAAGCTTCATCAGCACAACATTGCCGTGAGGACGGGCGGCAAGAACACGCACCGCCTTTTCGCCCCTCGCATCCAAATAAAGCGTTTTGAATTTGCAGGCAAAAGCGGCATCGTCACACCAATACTGCACACGCACCTCACCACGCACACCGTGGGTGGAAACAATCCAACCGAGTTCCAAAAATTGTTTGAGCATAATATCCTCCGATAAACACCAATAGCCCTATGCCTTTTCAAGTTTTGAAAAGCACATAGAGCAGGCGTTTTCTTATGAAATAGAGAACCTATCGAGCAAGTTACTCGATTTCTACTGCGATTTTCTCGTTGTTGCGGGTCGCAGCGGCACGCATAACGGTGCGGATTGACTTGGCGATACGCCCTTGCTTACCAATGACACGACCCATGTCATTTTCACCGACATGAAGATGATATACAATGATACCTTCCTCGTTCGGCTCGTCAACCGTAACGGATACGGCTGAGGGTTCTTCGACAAGGCCCTGTGCGATTGCTTTAAGAAGCTCTGTCATTTTTTGCACCTCCATAATGAGTTTCGCAACGAATAATTGCGTAAATCAGTCGATTGCGCCGGCTCTCTTGAGAAGAGCTTTAACAGTGTCTGTGGGCTGTGCGCCGTTTTTAATCCACTGCTGTGCCTTTTCGGCATCCACTTTGATTTCTGCAGGCTCTTTCATTGCATCATAGGTGCCGATTTCCTCGATGAATCTGCCGTCACGGGGATAACGGGAATCTGCAACAACAATGCGATAGAACGGTGCTTTCTTTGCGCCCATGCGGCGCAGTCTGATTTTTACTGCCATGTTAGTTTTCCTCCAAGTTTTGCTTTAAGATTGCTTCTATAATGTACCAATACACATTTCGCATATTGAAATTACATCCGAAAATTATCTGAACTGACCCATGTTGTATTTCATGCGTTTTGCCATACGCTTGCCACCCTTGCCGCCGAGCTGCTTGAACATTTTCTGCATCTGGCGGAACTGGCTGAGCAAACGGTTGACATCCTCAACCTGCTGACCGCATCCGGCGGCGATTCGCTTTTTGCGGGACGGATTGATGATATCGGGGTTGGCTCGCTCCTTGGGTGTCATGGAATAAATGATGGATTTGATGCGGTCAAACTGACGCTCATCAATGTCGACATCTTTAATCTGTTTGCCGACACCCGGAATCAAGGCGAGCATATCTTTAATGGAACCCATGCGGCGAATTTGGTCGAACTGATCGAGCAAATCGTTCATGTCGAACTTGTTGCGGCGAATCTTTTCTTCCAGCTCCTGCGCCTTTTTCTCGTCAATGCTCTGCTCTGCCCGTTCAATCAGTGACAGAACATCGCCCATACCGAGAATGCGGGAAGCCATACGGTCGGGATGGAAAATATCAAGGTTTTCAAGCTTTTCGCCGGTACCGATGAATTTAATCGGTTTGCCGGTGACGGCTCTTGCCGAAAGTGCGGCACCGCCACGGGTGTCACCGTCAAGCTTGGTGAGCACCAAACCGTCAATGCCCAGGGCATCATTAAAGCCGTTTGCCACCGTCACGGCATCCTGACCGGTCATTGCGTCAACAACCAACAGAATTTCGTGCGGATGGACAGCACCCTTGACGGCTTTCAGCTCATTCATCAGCGCTTCGTCAATGTGAAGTCGACCGGCGGTGTCAAGGAAGACATAGTCATAGCCTTGGTCCTTTGCCAGCTTGATTGCTTCGGTCGCAATCGTAACCGGGTCGGTCTGACCCATTTCGAAAACCGGCACGCCGGCTTGCTCGCCGACCACCTGCAGCTGCTTGATTGCGGCAGGACGGTAGATATCGCAGGCGACAAGCAACGGTCTGTGACCGCTCTTTTTTAACATCAATGCAATTTTGGCGCTGTGGGTGGTTTTGCCCGAGCCCTGCAAGCCACACATCATCACAATGGTGGGCGGATGCGGAGCGGAGGTCAGACGGCTTTGCGTGCCGCCCATCAAGGCGGTCAATTCCTCGTTGACGATTTTGATAACCATCTGCGAAGGCGTCAAGCTCTCCATAACCTGCGCACCGATGGCACGCTCGGTCACCGTGTTGGTGAAATCCTTGGCAACCTTGAAGTTGACATCCGCTTCCAGCAACGCAAGGCGAACCTCACGCATGGCTTCACGCACATCGTGTTCATTCAAACTGCCCTTGCTCTTCAAGCGTTGAAAAGCAGCCTCCAAACGATCGGAAAGACCTTCAAATGCCAAGAAAACACACTCCCTCTAAAATAAATTATATCGAAAAAAAGTTAAAGCTCACGAATGGTCTGCGCAATGGCACGAATGCGAGCCGTTGCATCGTTGATTTCACGGGAAAGACCGAAGCGCATATTCTGCTCATAAATTTGGTTGGCGCATTCGTTGATTTCGTCCAACCCGTGGCGAAGCTCCTCAAACCGAGCCGCCAAGCCGAGCTTTTGCTCCATATCAAGCAGCTGCGCTTCCGCACGCTTGATGGCATCCCGCACACCCTGACGGGTAATCCCCTCATTTTCGGCGATTTCGGACAACGAAAGGTCATCGTTGTAGTAATACTCTAAAAAGCTACGCTGCTTTTCGGTGAGCATTTCGCCGTAAAAATCGAGCAGCATG
>DNXM01000179.1:0-6494 GCA_003505905.1 Oscillospiraceae bacterium | reverse complement strand
TAAACATCTTTACAAGCAGGTATTATACTAAATCCGAGTTTCCTTGTCAAGCGTTTTTTCGTTGTTTTTCAAATTTTTCCCGTATTGGGCAAAAATCGTAACTTTTCACCTGCCGTTTCTGTGCGTTGTGTTGTTGCAATTGTCAAATGGCTGTGATATAATGTATCTACTTATAATTAAGATGCGTATTTTGTTTATTTTTTGAAATTTAATAGGAACGGAGTAATGAAAATGAAAACAAAATTCAATCGCACCGGCAAGCTCATCCTTTTTATCGGCGTTTTGATGGTTCTCCTCACCGTCATCTTCACCGCCTGCAAAAAGAACGACGGTCACACGGGGCTGTTCGTTTATGTGACGGACACAAACGGCGACATCGCCACCGACGAAAACGGCGAAGCCCTGACCGAAGAATGGATTACCTCGGTTGAATATGCAACCGACGAAAACGGCAAGACCTACACCAACGCAAACGGTGAAAAGGTCACCGTCAAGCAAACCAGACCCACATACACCAAAACCATTGATGTGACCGCCGTTGCACGGGATAAAGACGGAAAGCCTGTAACAAACGCAGACGGCAGTTATGTCACCTGCGTACTCACTCAAGCCGTCACTCAAGCCGTCACCGACCAAAACGGAAGCACGCTCACGCAGGCTGTCACCGACAAAAACGGCGAAGCCGTGACGCAAAAAAACGGGGAACCCGTCACCGAGCCCGTCACCGAGGTATGCACGGAAAATGTCACCAGAGTGATTGAAGTCGGCTACGAATCCACCAAGGTTTCCTACAGCAAAACCGAAAAGAAAACCACCGTTGACTACGACCTTTTCACAACCAAAAAAACAACCACCACCCGTCAAAGCTACACCGATGCTCCGACAGGCAAAAAAATCGTTGCGAGCTTGGATTGGCTCAAGGGTGCAGGCGGCTCCGGACATGACCGCTTTCTGAAGGTGAAACCAGTCACATCCGATTCGTTTGTCGTTTTGGCAAAAACCGCTTCCGCCGACGGCACCTTTGCCGGGCTGAATGTTTCGGGCACCTACAATGCTTTGCTTAAGTACGACGGCAACGGAAACATCCTTTGGAAATGCCATCTTGCCGAAAAAACCAGGGTTGACATCTACGATTTCGATGTGTTGAAGGACGGCAGCCTTATCTGCGTCGGCTACTGCATGACCGAAGATATGCACAACGCCTTTTCCTACGCCGTCAAAGTGTCCTCAAACGGTTCGATTCAGTGGAAAAAGACCTTTGAAGCCAACGAAACCGATTACTTCACAACCATAGCCGCAACGCCGGACGGCGGCTTTGTCACAGGCGGAAAAATCACCTCCACGACAGGTATTTTTGCCGACATGAACATCCAAAAGAACGATGCCGTTGTCATAAAGTTTGACGCATCCGGCAACATCAAGTGGAAAACCAAGTTCGGCGGTTCCTCCTTTGACACCGTGAACGCCTTGGCTGCCGATGATTCCGGCAATGTCTATGTCGCTTCACAAGGTATGTCCACCGACGGCGATTTCAAAGGAAACCACGGTGCATACGACCTTTTGATTTCCAAGCTTTCCTCCGACGGAAAGAAGCAGTGGAGCAAGCTCATCGGCGGCAAGAAAACCGAAGAAGTAACCAAGCTTTGCGCCAATGAAAACGGTTGCCTGTTTGTCGGCAACTACGCTTCCAATGACGGCTCCTTTGCCCTGAACCGCGGTCAAAACGACGCCTTCTTCGGTTTCTGCTCGGCAAAGGACGGAAGCCTTGTTTTCCTCAACACCTACGGCGGTTTGAAGAACGACAAGTTCGAAGCGGTTGCCATCACGAAATTCGGTTATGCCATTGTCGGCACGAGCACCTCCTCCAACCGTGATTTGGCCGACATCGGCAACAAGGGCGGCATGGATGCGTTCATCATGTCCATTGATACGCAAGGCAATGTGCTTCATGTCAAATCCCTGGCAGGCACAGGAGATGATACAGCCTACGACATTTGCTGTTTGAGCGGCAACACCTATATCGTTGTGGGTGAAACCCGTATGACCGATAATGACTTTGCTTCCGTCAAGCCGACGGCGAGCGCCGATAACGGTACTGCCATTGTCGGCAGATATCAAATTTATTGACAGAGAGTAAGCGGTTATATGGAAAATCTTGTCATTAAACCGATTGACGAAAAAAGCTTTGAGGGCTTTCGGCGTGTATCCGCCTCCTCGTTTATTTGGAGCCTTGTTCCCGGAGAGGACGGTGACCGACCGCCGCAGCCGTACTACGGTGCATTTGCGGACGGAAAGCCGATTGCCGTGCTTGAGCTGTTTGAAAAAAACATTTCCTTTTGCGGCAAGGTTCTGCCTGCCGTCGGCATCGGCGGTGTTGCCGCCTTACCCGAGTATCGCCGCTGCGGAGCCGTGCGTGCTCTGTTCCGTGAAATGGAAAAAATCATGCCCGAACAAGGGCGAAGCATCGGATTTCTTTATCCGTTTTCCGTTGCCTACTATGAAAAATTCGGCTATGCCCTTGTCAATCATCCGTTCACGCTCACGGCTGATTTTCACGATATGCAAAAGTTCGACCGCTGCTGTGATGTCACGCTGTATGAGGGCGAAAACACAGACGAATTGCTGGAGGTTTACAACCGCTGTGCAAAAGCTTATCACCTAATGCCCCTGCGGGAAACCGCCGATTTGTTCAGCAAAGACCCTTTGAAGGATTGCCGATACACCTATCTACACCGCACTGCAGGAAAGGCAGACGGTGTCGTAACCTTCACGGTCAACCGTGCCGAACGAAACCTGACCGTGTCGGATTTGCTGTTTGAGAACAAAACCGCTTTATACGGCTTACTCGGCTTTTTGCGCAACTATGACGGAATCGCCGACAAGCTGACGCTTGAAAATGTTCCGCTCCGTTCCCCGATTGCCGCCGTGTTTGAAAATGTCGCAAGCACGCACCTTGCCGGCTGTCACGGGGTTGCCGCACGCATTTACAATATCAAAACCGTTTTGGAGCACAACACCTATCCGCTTTCGGACGGTTCGTTTTCCTTCCGCTGTACCGATACCGTCGATGCAAACAACGGCATTTTTCATGTCACCTATCAAAACGGAAAAGCAACCGAAATCCGCAAAACCGAGGACGGTGAATGCGACCTTTCGCTTTCGGCGTGTGCCGCCGCACGGCTGCTGCTCGGCTCGGATAACGAGGGAATCCGCTCGGCGATGTACACGGACGGCGTGGAAATTTTCAACCCGAACACATCGTTTTTTGCTGCCTTTCCGAATCGGCTGACGAATTTTACCGACCCGTTTTAGCATATCAATTTCCGTTGGGAATAAACTATAAGGACGAACAAAATAGAACCGCTCATGCGGTTGATGATAAATTGGAGGAATTCAAATGAACAACATCCACGAATTATATGACCTGTGGCGTAAAAACGCCGTTCTCGACCCCGACTTGACGGCGGAGCTGAACGAAATCGAAGGGAACGAGGACGAAATCCTCGACCGCTTTTATAAGTGCCTGGAATTCGGCACAGGCGGCTTGCGCGGCGTTATCGGAGCCGGCACGAACCGTATGAATGTCTACACCGTCGCTCAAGCCACGCAGGGTCTTGCCAACTACCTCAACGAAGCTTTTGACGAGCCGAGCGTTGCCATTGCTTACGATTCCCGCATCAAATCGCAGGTTTTCGCCAAGGAGGCAGCAGGCGTTTTGGCGGCAAACGGCATTAAAGTATACTTCTATCCCGTGCTTGTGCCGACCCCCATGCTCTCCTTTGCGGTTCGCCGTTTGGGCTGCAGCTCGGGCATTGTCATCACCGCAAGCCACAATCCGTCCAAGTACAACGGTTACAAGTGCTATGACCCCCGCGGTTATCAAATGACCGATGAGGCCGCCGCACGCACGCTGGAATACATCAACAACATTGATATTTTCAACGATGTTAAACGCATGAGCTTTGAAGACGCACAGGCGGAGGATATGGTTGATTTCATTGAAGGCTGGCTGTTCAACGAATATTATGACTGCATCAACGCCCAACGCCTCGACACCGAAATCTGCAAAAAGAGCGGACTGAAGGTCATCTACACGCCCTTGAACGGCACGGGCAACCGACCCGTTCGCACCATGCTCACCAAAATGGGCTTGACGGATGTCCGCATTGTCAAGGAGCAGGAAGAGCCGGACGGCACATTCCCGACTTGCCCGTTCCCGAACCCCGAAATTCGCCAGGTGTTCGAGTGCGGTTTGGAAATGACAAAGGACTTCCCTGCCGATTTGTTCCTTGCCACCGACCCCGACTGTGACCGTGCAGGCATTGCCGTGCGCCACAACGGCGAATATGTTTTGATGAGCGGCAACGATGTCGGCGCCATGCTCGCCGAATATCTGCTCACCCGTCGCAAAGAGCTTGGCACTCTGCCCGAAAACCCGGTTTTGATTAAATCCTTTGTCACCACCGACTTGATTCAAGCCATTGCCGACAAGCACGGCGCACAGGTCATCAACACGCTCACCGGCTTCAAATACATCGGCGAACAAATCACCGAGCTGGAAGACAAGGGCGAAATGGACCGTTTCATCATCGGCATGGAGGAAAGCTACGGCTACCTTTGCGGCACGCACGCAAGGGATAAGGACGGCGTTGTCGCCATCACCATGATTACGGAAATGGCGGCATACTACAAATCCAAGGGAATGGATTTGGTTGATTTCTATGAAACCCTTTGCCAAGAGCACGGCATTTATCTCAACAGCCTGCTCAACTTCGCCTTTGAGGGTGCACAGGGCATGGAAACCATGAAAAACATCATGGATTCGCTTCGCAGCAATCCGCCCCAAACGCTCGGCGGCTTGGAAGTTATCGGCGTATCCGACTACAAAACAAGCGTTGCCCACGATTTGGTCAGCGGCGAAAAGGTCGAAATCCACCTGCCCAAATCCAATGTGCTCCAATTCAAATTGCCCGGCGGAAGCACCGCCATCATCCGTCCTTCGGGCGCCGAGCCGAAGATTAAAATTTATATCACCGCCTGCGAAACCGACAAAGCCGCCGCACAGGCTCTTGAAACCGCAATCGGCGATGATATGAAAAAAGCCATGGACATTCACTAAAAAAGATTTTTCCGCCGAGGGACTCCTTCGGCGGAGTTCTCACTACATAGGAGGAAGTATAAATGAATCAGAAAGTCATTCGTATTGTCGCCTTGATTCTCGCCATTCTGATGGCAGGCGGCGTACTGATTGTTGCATTCAGCAACATTGCCGTTGCGGCAGACGAAAGCACCGTTGCCGCCGAAGAAACGAGCGAAGAAGCTCTTGATACCGCACCTATTCTCGGTGCCGCCGCCCTCGAAGAGGAAGAGATGGCAGGTGCTCCCGCTGTTGCAGTCCTCTCCGCTCCTGCAACAGGCACGGACGGTGTGCCAAAGGCACCCGTTATCATCGGCATTGTCGCTGTTTTGCTCGCCGTCGGCTGTGTCGTCGTGCCGAAAATTGCCAAAAAATAATCCGCCGGAGTAGAAAGCCGTGAAGAAGAACACCAATCAAACCAAATTGAGATTTAACACCCGGAAAGACGAACGCATTGCAAAAGCCAAACGCTTTTCGATTGCTTTCGCCTGCTTTTTTGTGCTGTTGGGTGGCATTTCTTTTCTTTTACTGCTCAAGTATTACGACTTTGATTTAAGCAAAATCACGGGAACAAAGGTTGAGGAATCCTCCACGCAGGAGATTGCCTCCATCTCAACCGATGAAGTGCAGGGCAGTTACAACTTCCTGTTGCTTTGCACCTCGGACACCGACAACGAAGTGCGCTTTGCCGCCGTTTTAACAGCGGATACAGACGCTTGCGTTTTGTCGGTTTCCCCGATTCCGACCGATAAAATCATTGCCGCACCCGACGGAACAAACGGCACCGTTCGCCAACAGCTCGATGCCGGCGGCGTCAGCCGTTTGGTCAGCGCTTTGGAGCACACCTGCTCCATCGACATTGCCAAATACATCCGCAGCACGGACAGCGGCTTCAAATCCGTTATCAACACCGTCGGCGGTATTGTTATCACCGTTGACAAAAGCATTGATGTGCGCAGTGAAAAGCTGACCTTCATCATCAACGAAGGCGAACAGACCATGTCCGGCGACACATTGCTGAAATATCTGCGCTATTTTGAGGGCGACACCGCCAAGCAAGCGGAAATTTTAGCCGCCGTTTTCCGTCAAACTCTATCCTCTGCCGATTTTGCTTCGGCTGACCGCATTTACACAAAAATGATTAACGCTGTCGAAAGCGACATTTCCGTGCTGGATTTTGAAGAAATCAAGCACGGTGTTCAAAAGCTGATTGCCGCAGGTGAACCGATTCAAATCAACTGACCGAGGTCTGCTTGACATGAAAAAAATCTTAACCGCCGTATTCTTTTTTGTCTTCTTCTTTGCGGTCATTGTGTTGGGCATGAAAATCGGCTTTTCGCTTCAAGCCGATAAGACC
>DNXM01000019.1 GCA_003505905.1 Oscillospiraceae bacterium | reverse complement strand
AGGTGTAAGCGGTCTTGTTGCCTTTGTGAAGAATAACTTATTCTTTTCCGAAGACCGTTCTGCCTACTATTCCGTCAACGGAACAACCTTTTCTTCCGTGCTTGCCTGGGTTGCTTTAATGTTTCATGTTGATTTATCAACGCCCGTTCTCATCGGCAAGATTTTTATCTATCTTGCACTTTTTTTTGTTTTCTTCTTTTCAAAATCCGAATGGAAAAAACACGCCGCCATCTGCTTTGTTTTTGCCAATACAGAATCGTTATCCGGCGGATATATTTTGTGTTTTTTAATCATCTCGTTTTTGGCTTATTTATCGGAAGCCAATCGAAAACCCAAAAAGATAGATTTCCTGTATTCAGCCTTATTCATTGCACTGCTTGTCATCATACCGTGTTTTTTCTATCCTTTCACGGAGCAAATCACCGCTAATATTCAGAGTATCCTTGCGCTTGAGAAGGAAACCGTTTTCTACATCAACAAGCCGAATTTGGTTTTCAACTCTTTCCTTATTCTCATTTTCGAAGTTGCTCTTTTCTTTGACACCTTGCTTCCCTTTTCTCAAAAAAGCGCAAAGACAAACAAAGGTATTCAAACCCAAACCAAGCAATGTCGTGACACCTGTTTAATTGAAAAATGATAACAAAATCCAAAAATAACTTCGCCAAAGATTTCTTGCTGAAGTTTCAAACGGAAAGGATTGAATGTATTGTCCGCAAAAAACAACTCACCTCTCCTCCATAAACACTCAGAAAAGACAGCGTTCATTTACTTGGCTTTGTTTGCCCTTTCTTTCGTCTTATCCATCGTCGGTATGCTGTTCACAGACGGACGCTCTTTTGCAGACACATTATATCAAGACGGAATGGGCATGGGCGACAATTTTATGGATTTTTATAATTCCGTTTGCGATGCCGGTACAAAACAAGTCTATAAGGTCGGCGTCATTTATCCGCCGCTCGCAAATATGTTTTTCTATTTTCTTTCCAAGCTTCTCGGTCCTAATTTGGTATCACTTCCGCTCAATAACCGTATTACTCTCCTTTCCGACACCACCGGTCTGTTCCTTTTCCTCGGATTTTTGTTTTTCAGCATTGCGCTGTTTCTCCGTTTCATTCAGCAAAAGTTAGCAGGACACTGCTCCTGTGTAATTTCGTGGCTCTTTTCCCTTGCCCTTGCTTTATCCTATCCGATGATATTCTGCATTCAAAGAGGCAACTTGCTTTTGCTCACCATGGTGCTCTCGATGTTTTTTGTGTTTTTTCGAAATGATAATCGAAAATGGGTTCGTGAACTGAGCTTAATTGCTTTGGCGATTGCCGCCGGATTCAAATTGTATCCGGCAGTGTTTGGCTTTTTGCTCATTAAAGATAAAGAATATAAGAGAGCCGCTCGTTTAGTCGTCTATGGACTGCTTACTACAGTTGCTCCGTTTTTCTTCTACGACGGTATCGAAAGCATTCTAGATTTAATTGCAAATCTCAACCATTTTTCCGGCGGCTTGGAATTTACGCCGAATTATACCACAACCGATGTTTTCGCCT
Source organism: Oscillospiraceae bacterium (assembly GCA_003505905.1). Lineage (GTDB taxonomy): Bacteria > Bacillota > Clostridia > Oscillospirales > Acutalibacteraceae > UBA8612. The sequence goes on along the minus strand of DNXM01000019.1, from coordinate 2,135 downwards.
ACTATTTTGCAAACTTTTTCCCATCGGATTTTGAGCATTATTTCAATATTTTGCACTGGGCTTTCTTCCTGCCGACTACAGCCGCCGCAGTTACCGTGTTTTTTCTAACAGAAGATGAATGGAAAAGAGTATTTTGTCTTGCGTACCTGTTCATGAATCTCAATTCCTCAGGACAAACCTATATTTTAATTTTTCTAATCATCCCGTTGGTTCTCTTTGTTGTCGACAAAAAGCACAGTAAGATTGATTCAGTCTATTTTACTTGTTTTGCTCTGCTCCTCATTGCAATCCCTGTTGTGTATTACAAGCTGATTCCGCTCGACAGAATTGAATTAAGAGGATTCGGGCAGTATTTGTTAACGCCGAATCGACTTGTTTCCGCACCCGTTTTGCAAGGTATGTTATTAATTGTTTCGCTTGAAACAATTATCCGAAAAATCACAGCCGAAAAATCAAAAAGGAGCAAAAAAAGCGAAAACAATCCCGATTGCAATGTGGAATAAGCTGAATGTTCGAAATCCGTTCAGGAAAAAGTCGAAACCGCTTGACACGGATTGTTTCTTTTGGTATAGTTAGTAACATATTGACAAAGCGATGAGTCAGAATGTGTGTTTCCTTTTGTTTGCAAACAGAGAATCCGCCGCATGGGCTGAAACAGCGGATGTGTAAACCGAAGCACCGACCACTGATGAGCGTCACCGAAGCCGAGAGGATAAGGTGCACCGCAGGTGCAGCGTTACGGCACAAAGAGCGGCATATTTTTCATATGCAATACGGGTGGAACCGTGGAGCTTGCATTGTTTTCAATCAGCTTCATCCCATAATTTGGGGTGAAGCTGTTTTTTTGTATTTTTCAGAAAGGACGATAGATTATGATCCAAGTTACCCTCAAAGATGATGTTGTAAAAGAGTACGAGAGCGGTATCACCGTTGCCGAAATCGCCAAGAGCTTGGGCATGGGGCTTTACAAAGCCGCCTGCCTGGCAAAAGTTGACGGCAAGGTTTGCGACCTGCGCACCGTACTGACCGAAAGCGCAAAGGTCGAGATTTTGACCTTTGACGATGAGGATGGCAAAAAAGCATTCCGCCACACCGCCTCTCACATTTTGGCACAAGCCGTCAAACGCCTGTATCCGGAAGCCAAGCTTGCCATTGGTCCCGCCATTGACAACGGCTTCTATTATGATTTTGATGTTGATTTCTCCTTCACGCCCGAAATCCTTGAAAAAATCGAGGCGGAAATGAAGAAGATTGTCAAAGAAGGCATTCCGCTCGAACGCCATGAGATGTCCCCCGAAGACGCCATTAAATATATGGAAGAAAAGGGCGAAATCTATAAGGTCGAGTTGATTCGGGAGCACGCCGACAAGGGCGAAAACATTTCATTCTTCAAGCAGGGTGATTTTGATGAGCTTTGCGCCGGCCCTCACCTGCCCGACACATCCCGAGTCAAGGCTTTCAAGCTCACTTCCGCTACGGGTGCATACTGGAGAGGTGACTCCAAGCAAAAGATGCTTCAGCGCATTTACGGCACCGCTTTCACCAAGCAAGCCGATTTAGAGGCTTATTTGGAGCAGGTCGAAGAAGCGAAAAAGCGTGACCACAACAAGCTCGGCCGTGAGCTGGAGCTGTTCACCACCGCCGAAATCATCGGTCAGGGTTTGCCGATTCTCCTGCCGAAGGGCGCTCGCATCATTCAACTGCTTCAGCGCTTCGTTGAGGATGAGGAGCAGAGAAGAGGCTGGCTGCTGACCAAGACCCCTTATATGGCCTTTTCCGGTCTGCTCGCCTACGTGGCGCTGGCGGACGGCGAGGTGTCCGACGATGAGGTCGCGACCGTCCGGAACATGTTCGAGAGGATGGGGCTCACGGAAACCGAGCGTGCGATGTGCATCGGCAACTGCATGATGGTCAAGAAGGGCTATAAGGACGCCCGCGAGGGTGCCAAGGCGCTTTCGCGCGCCCTGAACCCGTCCGCCCGCACCTTCCTGTACGCGCTCCTCTGGCGCGTGGCGAACGCCGACCGTTGCGTTTCCGAAGGCGAGCGGAAGGTGCTGGACGAGATCGGCGAGACCCTCAAGCTGGATTCCGCCGTCTTGTCGCGCATCCGGGCGGGAGATTTTCCGAAGCCGGAC
>DNXM01000189.1:1155-2712 GCA_003505905.1 Oscillospiraceae bacterium | reverse complement strand
GCCAAGGCGCTGACAAATGCGCACGGACCGGGCACAACCGCAACGGGCAAACCGTTTTCGTGGCACATTCTTACCAAGTCCTCGCCCGGGTCGGATACGGCAGGCATACCGGCATCGGTGACCAAACAGGCGTTTTCGCCGGCGGCAAGACGGGCGCAAATCTGTGCACCCCGTTCCGCTTTGTTGTGTTCAAAGTAGCTCACCAACGGCTTTTTGATGCCGAAATGGTTGAGCAGCTTCATCGTGACTCTCGTGTCCTCGGCGGCAATAAAGTCGCATTCGTTCAACGCCTCCACTGCACGGGGCGAAAAATCGCCTAAATTTCCGATCGGCGTACCGACCACATAAAGTGTACCCATGTTCACGCTTCCTGTTCTTTTTCGGCATATTCGCCGAGGATTCGTTTCAGTTCTTCTTCGTTTTTCATATTGAACGGCTTTTCGATAATCAAACCGCCGGATGCGTCCGCCTTTGCCTCCATCAAAAAAAGCCACGGTGCGCAATCCGTGTCGGAAATGACAAAACGGAGTCGCTTCGGTTCCAAGCGGTTGCTTCGCAATGCCACCATCACATCGGTCAAGCGTTCGGGGCGGTGACACAGGCAAAGCCGACCGCCGGAGCGGAGCAGGCGAGAGGCACTTTTTGCAAAATCCTCCACCGAACAGCAGACCTCACTGCGGATGAGCTGATGCTCGGGGGATTTGCAGGCGTATCCGCTTCCGACCTTGAAGTACGGCGGATTGATTGTCACCAAGTCAAATGCGCCGCAGGGCAAATGTTCGTTCAGTTCCCGCAAATCGGCGTTGACAATGCGAACGGCTTCTTCTTGTTTTGATTTTTTTAACCCTTCGTCAATCAGTCGGCAGGCTTCCTTTTGAATCTCGACTGCCGTCAGACTTTGTTTGGGGTTGTTGCGCAGAAAGGTCAGCGGAATGATTCCGCAGCCGCTGCACAAATCACAAACACGCTCTTTCTTTTTCGGTGCGGCAAAATCCGCCAAAAGCATGGCGTCCGTGCCGAAAGTGTGCGTGCCGTTGGTGGCGGTGTAAATGCCCTGACCGAGATGCTCGAAATGAATGGAATTCATGGCTTTCTCCGACTGCTCCGAAAATAATAAATCCATATTAACACATTACACTCCGATTCGCAACCACTCACCGCCGAAACCTTTCTTTTTTTCTTGCAGAATCCGGTTTTATGCTTTATAATGAGTGAGCGAAAAAGGAAAGGGGATAAAAATGATTCCGTTTGTTTGCCCGAAATGTAAATCGTCGTTTTTGTTCGAAAACGGCACGCTCCGTTGTGAAAACGGGCATTGCTTTGATGTGGCACGGAGCGGTTATGTCAATTTACTGCAAAGCAATCAGTCCTCCGACAAGCATCACGGGGACGATAAGCTGATGGTCAACGCACGGCGTGACTTTTTAAACCGAGGCTATTACGAACCGCTCATGCAGGCGGTTGCCGAGCAGGCGGCGCTGTTTACGCCGGAGCATGGGCTTTTGCTTGACGCCGGGTGCGGAGAATGCAGTTACACCGACCGCATTTATCGGCAGG
>DNXM01000189.1:259-1122 GCA_003505905.1 Oscillospiraceae bacterium | reverse complement strand
GGCTACCGTTTGCGGCGTGGATATTTCCAAAATCGCCGTGATGAGCGGAGCCAAGCGAAATCAAGCAATTTCCTTGGCAGTTGCCGGCGTGTTTGATTTGCCGCTGAAAAATGAAACCGTTGACACGGTGGTGAATGTGTTTGCCCCCGATGCCTGTGCGGAGTTTGCTCGTGTGCTGAAGCCGAACGGTGTTTATCTGCGTGTTTTGCCCATGGAAAACCATCTGATTGAACTCAAACGGGCGGTTTATGATGTGGCACAGCTGAATCCGCCTGCCGCCGATGCTCCGCAGGGCTTTTCACGGGTGCAAAGCACAGTGATTTCTTATTCCTTTACGCTGAAGAATCAGCAGGAGATTTCCGATTTGTTTTGCATGACTCCTTATTACTACAAAACTTCCCGAGCCGACCAGGAAAAGCTGAAATCCCTCGATAAGCTGACTGTTACGGCACAGTTTGCCGTTCAAGTGCTGAAAAAGAAGAAACGAGTCGATTTGTGAGCATTTTTTAAGGTCTTTTTTGAATTTTTTAAGGATTTTTTTGAATAATCTTGACAAATGTTGCGGGAATACTGTAATATGATAGATATTTTTTGAATAGGAGAGATTAAAAATGAGAACAGGAGAAATTGTCGCATTTGCAATTTATTTCCTCGCCATGCTCGGCATGGGCGTGTTCTTCTTCTTCAAGTCCAAGAGCGGCGGAGAAAAAGATTACTTTTTAGGCGGCAGAAGCATGGGTCCGTGGGTTACTGCCATGAGTGCGCAGGCTTCGGACATGAGTGCGTGGCTGCTTATGGGCTTGCCCGGCAGTATTTTGGCATTCGGCTTCGGCAAAGCATGGATCGGTATCGGTCTTGCCATC
>DNXM01000189.1:0-238 GCA_003505905.1 Oscillospiraceae bacterium | reverse complement strand
CGTTGAACTGGATTTTCGTTGCGAAACGGCTTCGCAAGTTTTCTGCCGCAGCAGGGGATGCCATCACCGTTCCGCAGTACCTTTCCAACCGCTTTTGCGCAAAGAGCAATGTGTTGAGCGTGATTTGTGCGATTGTGTTCCTCATCTGTTTTACGATTTATGTTGCTTCCGCCTTTGTGGCAGGCACCAAGGTGTTCACTTCCCTTGTGCCGAGCTTGAACCCTAACACAGCCATGCT
>DNXM01000173.1:4774-8433 GCA_003505905.1 Oscillospiraceae bacterium | reverse complement strand
TACACGGTTGACAATGCGGTAATTTTACCGATTGAGTCGGTCATGAGTGATGCAAACGGCGACTATGTTTTCAAATACAATAAAGATAAGAAGACCGTCGAAAAGGTTGAGGTTGAACTCGGTCTTGCGTCCGATACTTCCTATGAAATTGTTTCGGGCGTGCAGGCAGGCGATGAGATTGTTCAAAATCAATCCTCGTCGTTGGATGGCGGAGCAAAAGTAAAAGCGGAATATGCAACCGAAGCAACTTCAAAGGCATCATAACAAAGTAGGAGGGCGCTTGTGAATATCCTTGAAAATATGCGCATCGCTGTTTTCAGTATTAAAACAAATTGGGTGCGCTCCCTGCTGACCATGCTCGGCATCATCATCGGCGTTGCGTCGGTTATTTCGATTGTGACGGTCGGCAACGGCGGAAGAGATTACATTGTCGGCATGATTGAGGACATGGGCTCTAACATGGTCAGCATCAGCGTGTCGAGCGATATTGCTTCCTCAAGTGACTATATTACCGATGAAGATGTGGCGGCGATCAAAAAGCTTGACAGCATCAATGCCGTGTCACCGCTGGCAATGAATCTCTGTTCTTGCGATGCGAACGGAACCGACGGCATTGCCATGCTCATGGGCGGCACGACGGACTTTCGTTACATCTTGAATGCAAATATGCTCTACGGTCGTTTCTACGGCGCGGACGATTATGAGGCCTCCCGCTATGTTTGCTGTATTGATAATGTCAGTGCGTACACGCTTTTCGGTTATGAAAACTGTGTCGGGGAAAAGATAAACCTAACTTACGACGGAGCAACGGTTTCTTTCAAAATCATCGGCGTTGTGGACAGTACCTCCATGAGTGCAATGGACACGGAAACTACGGCGGAAATGATGCAATCCACCAGCATGGTTGGCACGATGGTGTCGTTGATTGTGCCGTCCACCACTTTCAATGAATTCTTTGGGCAAAGCGGTCGCTATCAAATGGTCTATTTAACCGCCGATAACGATGACTTCCTTGACAGTGCCGGTGCTTCCGCCGCAAAGGTACTCGCGGCACGGCATTCAAACAACGACCGGGAAATTTACAAAGTCACAAACATGGCAACTTATATTGAGCTTATCAACACGGTTATTACCGTCTTTACCGCTTTTATCGCCGCAGTCGGTGCCATTTCACTGCTTGTCGGCGGTATCGGCGTAATGAATATTATGCTGGTTTCGGTGACGGAGCGAACAAGAGAAATCGGAATTCGCAAAGCACTCGGCGCAAAAACATCTACGATTATGTTTCAATTTTTGACGGAATCCGTTATACTTTGCTGTATCGGCGGCACAATCGGATTGGTCATCGGTGTCGGCGGTGCGCTGGTTGCCGGTGCGTATGTCAATGTGCCGATTCAAATTCACTTTTCAACCATTCTTCTTGCTGTCGGATTTTCAAGTGCCATCGGCATTTTCTTCGGCATTTATCCGGCAAGGAGAGCGGCGAAGATGCTGCCGATTGATGCGTTGAGGAGAGATTGATGAATAAATCCTTTTCCATACAGCCGATTGCGCACATTGAAAACGATTATCGGGAAAAATTCGGAATTCCCAGACAGAGCGGAATCGTTTCGCAACAGTCAAAGATTGTTTTCGAACCGGAATTTCGCAACGAGGATGCCCTGCGTGGGATTGAGGGCTATTCGCACTTGTGGCTGATTTGGCAGTTTTCGCAGGCGATTCGTTCCGAATGGTCACCGACTGTGCGTCCGCCTCGCTTGGGCGGAAACACTCGCATGGGCGTGTTTGCCAGCCGTTCGCCGTTTCGTCCGAATTCGTTGGGGCTTTCGTGCGTAACACTTGACGGAGTGAAAAAAGAAAAAGAAAACGGAACGGTTTTGCTTGTTTCGGGTGCGGATTTGATGAACGGAACACCGATTTTTGATGTGAAGCCTTATGTGCCTTATGCCGATTGCAAGCCGAATGCAACGGATGGTTTTTCTGTCAACCCCGATGCGTATTCCCTTTCTGTGTTTTGCCCACAGGCATTGCTTGAACGCATGGAAACGAGTAAAAGAGAAGCTTTAATCGAAACCCTGCAATGTGACCCGAGGCCGTCGTATCAACACGACCCGACACGCATATATAAAATGAGCTTCGGCTGTTATACCGTACATTTTACCGTGAACGGCACTGATTTAACCGTGACGGATATTACCGAATAGCAAGATTTTTTTGATTACCGTTAGGAGTGCAAGGAAGAAAAATGAAACGAAATGATGTTGAACTGTTTGACAATTTGCCGTTATACAAGGGTGGAAATGCGGTTGATGAAGTTTTCAACTGCGGAGCCGGTCTTGCTGTTGAAACAGACAATGCAACGGAAGAGGATTCGTTTTTGAAATGTGTCGAAAACACGACAAGTGACGAGTTCCTTCGGTATTGCAAAGAACTTGAAGCAAGCGGTCTTATTCTTGATTATTCCGATGACAATGCCGACTTGCTCTGCCGTGAATACTACAGCGAAAAGCTTCGGGCGATTGTTTATATGTATTATTCCGTTGCACAGCAGTGTACCCGAATCATCCTCGACCGTTCTTCCGTGCGCTACAATGAGTTTTGTTCATCGAGCAGGAAGGACACACAGGACAGTACGGCTCTTATGCAGTTTGGTTTGTATTACAGCACCATGATAAAGGGAGATACCTGTGACTGCGGTATGTTTTATGCCGTTCGTCTGCGTGATAATTCGCTTTTGCTGGTGGACGGCGGCGAGCATGAACAGGCAACGGAGCTTGCCATTGAAGAAGTGATTCGCTGTCTGCGCCACATGACAGGCGCAAACGAAGGCGAAAAAATGGTCATTTCCGCTTGGTTTTGCACCCATAATCACGATGACCATATGGATGTGTTCGCAAAGCTTATCAAATTTCATTCCGATATCTTTGATGTTCGGCGTGTTATGTTTAATTTTCCGTCGAAGACGCTGCTGGATTACACAAACACCTGCACCGAGCGCATGAAAACACGCTTGCATGAGTATTACCCGAATGCGATGTACAAAAAACTGCATACAGGTCAAAAATTCACCATTTCCAATGCGGAATTTGAAGTGGTCACAACTCATGAAGACATTTTGCCCGATGCGTTTGATGAAGAGCGACTGTACCGTGGAATGAACGAAACAACAACGGTCTTGAAAATCACATTTGATAATCAGTCATTGTTATTGCTTGGTGACAGCGAAGACCGAAACGGCGAGGCGATTCGCCGCAATTATGCAAACCGTGGCTTGTCCTGCACTTATTTGCAGGCGGCGCATCACGGCATCAACAGGGTTGAGAACATTTATTCTTTCGTAAAAGCCGAAAAGGTTTTGATGCCCGAATGCCGTTTTATCAATGAACGCAGTCAAAAAGAAAATTTCGCCGTTCTCTGTCGCTACAATAATTTGGAAAATGTTTTTTTTGCAGGTGACTGCACCCGCATTTTCACCGTAAAAGACGGTGAAACTTCAACAGAATATTTTCCGATTGTCGGTTATCACTACGACGGAAGCGAATATTAAGCGAAATTCGATCGTTATTGATTGAAAAAATTGACAAAATGTGAGAATCGTGCTATATTGTTGGTTGCAAATTTGAAAACCATGTGCCGATGTGGCGGAATAGGCAGACGCA
>DNXM01000173.1:3122-4739 GCA_003505905.1 Oscillospiraceae bacterium | reverse complement strand
CATCGTACCGGTTCGACCCCGGTCATCGGCACCATTTTTCGATTTGCTTTCAGTTGAAAATGGGTTGGTGAATATGGAGAAGAAAAATAAATTCGATTGCTTTTGCGAAAGAGTATCCGAAAAGACAGATGAATTTTTCGGAATCGGTTCGTCAAAGCTCTGTCGTGCCGAAAAAAAGCTTTTTTTCAGCAATCGAATAAACTGTGTGTTTCTTCTCGTCATTGCGCTTGCATCTTTTTTCGCCATGTATTACATGAATTGCAAAACGCCGTACGGCGCTGACGATTACTGTTACCGTTACATCTTCTCGAACGGCGTCATGAAAACGACGGATACCAAAGTCGAAACATTTCATGATATTTTCATATCCATGCGTGAGCATTACTATTACATGAACGGCAGAATCATTCTCCATTCCATCGTGCAATTCATGCTGACAATTGATAAATCCGTATTCAATGTCATCAACTCACTTGTTTATGTTCTCTTGACATTTGCTATCTATTTTAACTGTATCGGTAAAAAATTCAAGCAGCACAATGCGCTTCTTTTTTTGACTGTCAACCTTGCAATTTGGTCGTTCATTAAGCAGTGGGGTATGACAACCCTTTGGGTGACCGGCAGCATCAACTATATGTGGGGTTCCACCATCCGTTTACTTGCCTTGTTGCCGTTTCGCTTTTATGCGGATGACGGGGAGCAAAAGCTTTCCGTTCCGAAAGCGATTTTGATGCTGTTTATCGGCATTTTGGCAGGCGGAACGAACGAGAACATGAGCGGCGCTTTTATCGGCATGGTTATTTTGTTTGCCGTTTACTATCGAATCCGACGGTTTAAGTTTCGCGCCTTTATTATCACGACCCTTGTCGGTGCTGTTCCGTCCTTGATTTTTATGGTTACGGCTCCCGGCAATTTTTCCCGTGTTGACCGCATTACGGAGACGGGGAAGGGGAATCCTATTCTGAAACGGTTCGTCAATATCCCGGGCAATGCGATTTTGAATTTATCTGCGATTTTTCTGTTTGTTTTCATCTGTGCCGTTTTGCTTTGGCACTTCAATCGAAAGAAAAACACCTGCCGATTTGCTTCATCTTTTATATTTCTGCTGGGTTCATTGGCAGGGTTGGCTGTTATGGTGGTATCGCCCTATTTCCCGCCCAGGGCGTGGTTTGGTATCATTATTGCAGGTATTGTCAGTGCAGGTAATCTTTTGGTTCAAATTGAGCTTCTGCCGAATATGTACCGCCGAATTTTCGTATCGCTTGCCATTGTGTGGATGGCGGTTTGCTCCATGCAGTTCGTTTTAGCTTCGCGCGACGCAAAGGCTACCTATCAAATTGTATCGGAACGCGTTGCGTACATCAATCAGCAAAAAGAAATTGGAAACTTGAGCCTTGAGGTGAAACGTGTCATTGCCGAGAATCCGCATGAACCGCTATATGATATGACCGATGTGTCGTACGATAAAACCTCTTGGCAAAACGAATCTATGGCAAAATTCTATGGGATTAAGGAAATTGTCCGTATTCCCGACATAACGAAGTAGACCATATCGGGTGGAGGAGGAATCTTCCACCCGTCAATAGCCAACACTTGCCGGTGTGGCGGAATAGGCAG
>DNXM01000173.1:0-3099 GCA_003505905.1 Oscillospiraceae bacterium | reverse complement strand
GACTTAAAATCCCTCGGTGGCAACATCGTACCGGTTCGACCCCGGTCACCGGCACCATCATATGCCCGAAGCTCAACGGTGCTTCGGGCATTTCTTTTTGAGGTGAAAGGATGAAAAAAACAAATTTATTGTTAAATTCATGGGCGGATGATGTAAAAAAAGCCGTCAACGACCTGATTGACCTTTACGGCGGTTTGGAAAATGCGTACGCCGTATTTGATTTTGATAACACAAGCTCAATTTTTGATGTCGGTGAACAGCTTGCCATCTATCAGCTTGATAATATGTGCTTCGGTTTCACACCGAATGAAATTGAAGCCGTGCTTTCTTCGGGCTTGGGTGACATGGACAGGGATTTGAGTCATTTCGGCTACGGAAAGGGTTCTTATCGGGATTGGATTACGGATATCAAAACAGCATATACATATTTATACCGGCAGTACGGACCGTTTTGTGCAAAAGAAGTCGAAGACGAGAAGCTCGCAACATTGCACAGCGACGAAATGTGGCTTGAATTTGCCGCCAAGATGCGTGCGATGTACGACCTAATCGGCGATAATGAATCAACCGATGTTTCTTATCCGTGGATTTTGTATTGGTATACGGGACTGACGGCGGATGAAGTTTACGAATTGGCGATGAAATCGCATCGGCTTTATCGGGATTATCCGTCTGAAGCAGTTGCCTTGACATCGCCGAGCGGCGTGAAATCTTTGGCAGGTGTTGTGACAGCTGACTTTACAAAGGGAATCACCGTAACCGATAATACAAGGGAATTGTGGCACGCCTTAAAGGAAAACGGCATTGATGTGTGGGTCTGCTCCGCATCTCAACTGGATGTTATTCGTGCGGCGGTTGACTATTTCGGCTTACATGACGACATTACAGGTATCACAGCCATGACCATTCAAGAAAAAAACGGAGTTTTTTGCCCGAAATACGATTATGAAACGGGATATCCCGTGCTGGCTGTTGAAAACAGCGGCTGGATTAAAACCGAACATCCGAACGGCGCGCAAACACAGGGCAAAGGTAAGGTTGCGACCATTGAGAACACGCTTTTTCCTCGCTACGGTGTCGGACCGATTGCCGGATTCATGGATTCGACGGGTGATTTTAATTTTTGCACAGAATTTTCTTCTTTGAAGTTAGTCGTGTGTTTTAACCGTCTGCGGAAATCGACCGACGGCGGCGGACTGATTGCCGAGGTTGCGATGTATCAAAAAGATGAGCTGGGTTATACGCTTGCATCGGCAAATCAAGCAGGGGACACACTCTATGTTTTGCAGGGGCGTGATGAAAATGACCCGAGGTGTCTGCGAAACGGAAATGCAACCGTAGCCCTCAATCAATATTCGGAAAAGCTGTTTGCCGATGAACGAAATCAAGAGCAATTACGGCACATGACGGATGCGAAAATGACAACAGCCGATGCTTTGAACACACTTTCCCGCAAAGAAACGAATTCATGCGGTTTCTTGAAAGAGTATGACGGCTACCACAGTCACTGATTTCTTCATGTTCACATCACATCTTAAACAAAAGTATTGAATTTCATCAAATGTTGTTATATAATGTAGAAAGATTATTTTAGGAGGAATCCATATGCTTAATCATTCCGGTAAATCAAAAATCGCATTCCTTTTGTCTATGCTCATGCTTCTTGGCATCGTCACCGTCGGTATGACCGGCTGCGGTCAAAAACCCGATGATGCGGAAACAACCGCTGCAGTTACTGATAATGAAACAACGACACAGGCAGCCGAAATCACGGAAACCACCGCTGCTCAGGAATCAACGGCGGAATCAACAACGGTACTTGATGAAACGACCCTTGCGGAAACCACCGCAGGCAACACAACAGCAGAAGCGACAACGGCTGCCGAAAAGCTTACCGCCGAGCAGATTATCGAAAAGTTTAATACCGCTTCGAACGATGCAAAGTCAAATGCAAAATCCATTAAGCAAAATTACTGCAATAACACGCAGGTTGATAAGCTTGAATTGAACAACAAGGTTCTTGCTCCCGTTGCCGATAAGCTCATCAAAGCGAATATGGGTCATGACGAAACCAAGGAAAATGTTGTTTACAAAACGCCTTCCGAAAAGGTGAATATGTATCCTGTCGGCGGTCAGACTTGGGCATCCAAGCTCACCAAGGATGATGTGAAGAGCGCTACCATCACCAAGAACGGTAACACCAGCACTGTTACCATCAAATTGAAGGATGACCTCACGCCGAACAAAGGAACCCATACCGGAAAGGTTTATTCGCTTGTTACCAAGCAGCAGATTGTTGACGGTGCCGGTTCAATCGGCATGAAGTTCATCAAAGAAGATTCCATCAAACTTACTTACAAAAATGCCGTAATCAAAGCGAAGATTGACGAGACAACAGGTCGCTTGATTTCTTCCAACTACTATATCGAATGGGGTCTTGCTCTTTCCACAACGGTTGGGCTTGATGTTGCGCTCTTCTTCGGTATTGAATCGGATTATGTCATCAATTGGTAATTAATATCTATCCTACAAAACAGCCAATGAAATTTCGTTGGCTGTTTTTTTGCGCAAAAAAAGCGGAAGCCGTAACTTCCGCTTTTTACTTGCAAATTATTCGCCCTTCATTTCAAGCAACTGAACCGTGCCGTTATAAGAAGCCTCCGAAATGCGAATGGATTCCGTGATTGCTGCATCAATATCGTCTTCTGTTGCGCCGAGCTCTTTTGCATAGGCATTGTTGATGAACAAATCAATGTCCATAATATCCGGCAGATTGAACGGATCCATGCCAGAATCAATGCCACGCTTTTTATAGTCCACAGCAACCTTTGTCATGCCCATTTTCATCATCCAAGGCGGAACGCTGACAATTTTGCGGTTGTAGCCCATGCCACGGGCGGCATAGACGATTTTGAGGAATTGCTCCCATTTCATGTTGTACATACCAATCGGAATCGCATCAAAGCCTTTCTTTTCACGCTCTGCCGCACCGGCAATTACCTGACCGACCTGACGGCAGGTAAGCATTGCCGTACCGCCTGCCGGATAAAGCGTGAAGGGCAGGCTGTCCATCATTTTAATTTGTTCAATCAAAACCGT
>DNXM01000118.1 GCA_003505905.1 Oscillospiraceae bacterium | reverse complement strand
ATTCAAGTCAACTGTCAGCGTCTTGCCGACATCGCAAAGCACCTTGCCCTCATTGTCCTTGAGCAAAACAACCGTTTCGCCGGACACAGCCGCATCCGCAGCACTTGTTGCCGTCAAGTAGAATGTTTCGCTCTTATCGCTGTGAACAACCTTTGCGCCGTAAGCTGAAGAAGCTTCGGTTCCGACCTTGTATTTATAGCCGGAAACATCCACCATACCGCTTTTGCCTTGAACCGAAGTGTCGGGGTTAGGAATTAAATAATATCCATCCTTTAAGAACGATGAAACATCGGCGTTGTAATAGCCGCCCGTAATGTATTTGCTGTTCGCTAAATCGGAGAAGTTGCCCAAGCGACCCATGCTGACCGTAATATTTGCCGTTTGCGCAACGGACTGCAAAATTTGAAGCGAATTAACAATTTCGGCATCCACGGAATCAACCGTAATGGTCAAATTCTGCGCCTGTATATTGGTAATCGCATTCTGACCGTTCGAGCAGTTGACGGCACCTACAACACAACCGCCGTGAATCAGCAGGGTAGCCTTCTGCGCTACCTGTTCGCTGAAATACTGAATCCAAATCGCACGGTAACCCTCAGCGCCGGATTCAACACTGCCGCCGTTGATAACAACCTTGTTTTCGGCAGTTGAACCGCCGTTGCAGCCCATACGAATGGCTTCGGTCGTAATCTGATAGATGCGACCGCCGTTGATTTCAACCTTGCCGTCATCCATGTTGTTAATGCCGTAGGTTGCATAACCGCCGGTTGTCGTGTTCTCAATAAAGCCGCTGTTTACCGTCAAAACACCATAGTTGTCAATGGTATAGTTGCCGTATACGGGATTACCCTGCGGATCGGGATTGGCGGCGCAAGCGGTCAACTTACCGCAGTTCTTACCATCCGCATCCGTGTCGGTGCTGTCCATTACGGTCAAGGTGCCTTTGTTTTGGAGCAAAAAGCTGTACTCCGGGAACGGTCCGATTTCAGAAATGGTTTTTCCGTTCAAATCCAAATGTAATAATCTGGTTGGCGGCAATAACAATACCTGTGTTTCCGTCAACCTCATCGTTTGCAAGCATTTGAATGGTGCTACCGGTATATCCGACCACCTTTGATGCCTCTAAATCCGCCGCTACAGCAGCTTGAAGGGAATCATATGCCGAACCGCCAACGATTTGACACACATGAACACCCGTCTGAACAAAGGTTGCGCTGACAGTGACATTGCTTGCGGGCATTTCAAAAGTGTAATTATCACCGGATTTGGTAATGACCGTATCGGTTGTGCCGTTGTTATACTTGAGTGTATCCAGCTCATAACCGCTGTCGGGCGTAACGGTGACTGTAATATTTTCGCCGGAAGCGGCAGAAGACTTGCTAAGTGAAATCGAACCGTTCGTACAAGTTGCTTTGGAAATGGTGTAAGACTGAACCGTCGCACCAAAGTCACGAAGAAGAACGGCACTTGCCGAACTATTGCGAGAAACAGTACTCCAATCCGAAGAGCCCATAAGCTGTCTTGCGTAAGCATTATCTCCATCCGCAGCTCTTGAGGAAAGAAATGTATTAAACATAAGATCATAGTATGCGGCAAAAACCGCAATATCGATTCCGTTGATTGCTGCCGAATTGACAGATGCATCTGCGTCCCAGCCGCCTATTGCATCAGCAGGAGCATAATACGGTGTGGTAATGCCGTCTTTCAAATAGGTTGACGAAAATGAATTCGTCAAGCCAGCCGAAACACCGTCATAGCAATCGGCGAACACTTCGTTCCACTTAGCACTGACAACGGCAAATGTTGTGATGGCTGTGTTGCCCGTGTTGGTGTAATAGAGTTGACCTTCCGTGGCGGCAAGCGCAACATCCATCATCTGATAACCGCCCTTTGAGGCGGTTTTGACGATGGGTGTAAAGGTTTTGCCATCGTTCGAAGAATAGAAAGTTATGTCTGGGGACAATGTATCGTCCCAAAACACGGGGAAGAACTTGATTTCACCGCTAGACAGAGTTACTGTCATTTTGACCGGTGTCAATTCTGCGCTTGCCGTGAGGCTCATCATCGGAACAACCGACAGGAGCAGGCTCAAAGCGAGCAGAATGCTGAGAAGTTTTCTGCTTTTTTCCATATGTTGAATTCTCCTTTTTTGAAAATTTTCGAAAATGTGTTTTATATGAAATCAAGAAAGAGCATCACCCCCGCAACGCACTACACAATCCGCCCCAAAAATCGGAACGGACTGCGTTGAACTGCAAACACGACACCCTTTTGATTGCATCGCATTGTGAAAAGGCAGACTACGCCCTTGCTTGCTAAGATTGTCGCAAGGTTCATCAACTTTGTCAACCCCTTTTTGAAGCTAATTATCATCAAAAATTTAATTTGACATTATTTTATAGGATTGTCGAAAATTTGTCAAGAATAATTATACCATTTTTTGCCTTAATTTATAGAAAGTTCCTTTTTTAATGTAACTTTTTCATAAGTCGCCGGAATTGCGGCAATTCTTTCGTGAATTCGGTCGAAATCTTACGGTTTTTCAAACATTTTCGGAAATGATGCGAATCCCTTGACAAGATGCCATTGAATTACTACAATGAGAGATAAGAAAATAAAGGAAGGCAGAATGAGCCATGGAAAACAACACTCCCTCAACCGAAACCGAACAGCAGCCCAAAAAGAATTCGAAATCCCCTGCAAACCTAATCTCCCGCATTCTTCTCGTTGTTATTTGGGGCATTATGTTTGCCTACCAGATTTACAAAGGCTTGTACAAGCTCTCCGTTCTTTTCGGTGTTGCGTTTTTGTTCTTTTTGATTTCTTTGATTTTCACCGTTGTCAAAAACAAAAAGAACCGCAAGGACAGCTGATTGGGAGCGCATATGTACCGCATTTTTGTGATTGAGGACGATAACGGCATTGCACAGGCCATTCGTGAGCAAACCCAAATGTGGGGTTACGAAACCGTTTGCGCCGAAAATTTTCGGGAAATCATGGCGGAGTTTGCCGCCGTACAGCCGCATTTGATAATAATGGATATTTCCCTGCCCTTTTTTGACGGCTACCATTGGTGCCGTGAAATCCGAAAATTGAGCAGTGTGCCGATTATCTTTATTTCATCCGCCGCAGACAACATGAATATCATCATGGCCATCAACATGGGCGGTGACGATTTTATCGCCAAGCCCTTTGACCAAAGTGTTTTGATTGCCAAAATTCAAGCGCTTTTGCGCCGCACCTATGCCTTTGGCGAAGCCGCAAATATCATCGAACATCGAGGTGCGTTGTTGAACACCGACGACAACACCATGACCTGCAACGGTGAAAAAATCGAGCTGTCCAAAAACGAATATCGCATTTTATTAACGCTTTTGCGCAACAAGGGCAAAACCGTCAGCCGGGAAAAGCTGATGGAGGAATTGTGGGAAAGCGACACCTTTGTTGACGAAAACGCACTGTCCGTCAATGTCAGCCGTTTGCGCAAAAAGCTGGAGGATGCCGGACTCAACGGCTATATCATAACAAAATTCGGCTTGGGCTATTTGGTGGAGGATTGAGAAAATGAAGCTGTTTTTTTCTTTTCTTCGTTCCAAATGGCCTGTTTTTTTGACCTTTTTTCTGTTCGGCGTTGTGTTTGCTGTCACCTTTTTTCTCTACAATCTTCCGCTTTCGGCGGTCATCTATCCGTTTTTTCTCTGTGCTCTGCTCGGCACGGGCGGCGTTCTTTACCACTACAACCGCACCAAAAAACGACATGAGCTTTTGCGGCAAATTGCAAGCTTGAGTGCCGATTTGATGAACAAATTGCCAAGCAGTGAATCTATTGAAGAAAGCGACTATCAAATCATACTTTCCCTGCTGAAAGAGCAGATAACGCAAACGCAGGAGAAAGCCGCCACACGCTATTCCGACACGGTTGAGTATTTTACGCTGTGGGCACACCAAATCAAAACGCCCATTGCCGCCATGCGATTAAAACTGCAAAATGAGGATTCTCCCCTTTCCCGACAACTGCGCAACGACCTGAACCGCATTGAGCTGTATGTTGAAATGGTTTTGACCTTTTTGCGTTTGGAGTCCGACAGCACCGACTATGTGTTTCGGGAATGTGATTTGGATGAGTTGATTCGCTCCTGCGCCAAAAAATTCGCCGGTGAATTCATCGACCGCAAGCTGAAATTCGATTTTCAGCCGACTTCTCTGAAAATTTTGACCGATGAAAAATGGTTAAGCTTTGTTTTGGAGCAACTCTTTTCCAATGCATTGAAATACACACCGCAGGGCACGATTTCCGTCTATGCCGAAGCTCCTGCCGTGCTGTGCATTCAAGACACGGGCATCGGCATTGCCGCAGAGGATTTACCTCGCATTTTTGAAAACGGCTTCACGGGCTTCAACGGTCGAAGCGACCGCAAGGCAAGCGGCATCGGGCTGTATTTGTGTAAAACCGTTTGCAGCAACCTCGGTCACGGCATTGAAGCACAGTCCGTGCTCAATCAAGGTACCGTCATTAAGCTGCATTTATCCACGAAAAAAATCGAAATTGAATAGTTCTTTCAAAATTGAAAGATTTGAACGCCGTTTTGTAAGCCGATTCGATGGAATGAAACGGCGTTTTCTTATACAATAGCGGCAGAAACTTGAAAGGAAGGTTTTTGCAAGATGAGTTTACTCGAAGTTCGTAATGTTAAGAAAACATACCAAACCCGTCAGGGGCATCAAGAGGTTGAGGCATTGAAAAATGTCAATTTCACCGTGGAGCAAGGCGAATTTGTCGCCATCATGGGGGAATCGGGCAGCGGCAAAACGACCCTGCTCAACATTCTTGCCGCCATTGACAAGCCCACGGGTGGCACGGTTACGCTCAACGGAAAGGATTTTTCGAAAATCAAGGAATCCGCCGTGGCGGAGTTTCGCCGTGACAACCTCGGTTTTGTGTTTCAGGAATTCAACCTGTTGGACACCTTTACCTTGGAAGACAACATCCATTTGCCTCTTGTTTTAGCAGGCAAGAGCTACAAGGAAATGCAAGCCAAGCTCGCCCCCATTGCCAAACAGCTCGGCTTGCAAGACCTGCTGAAAAAGTACCCCTACGAAGTATCGGGCGGTCAAAAGCAGCGTGCGGCGGTCGCCCGTGCGTTAATCACCGACCCGCACATCATTCTCGCTGACGAGCCGACGGGCGCTTTAGATTCCAAATTATCCGATGAATTGCTTTCGCTGTTCAACCTCATCAACCGCTGCGGTCAAACTATTTTGATGGTGACGCATTCCACCAAGGCGGCAAGCCGTGCAGGGCGGGTGCTGTTTATCAAGGACGGTGTGGTGTTCCACCAACTGTACCGTGGGGATAAGACCGATGAACAGTTTTATCAAAAGATCTCCGATACCCTCACACTTTTGGCACAGGAGGGGGAGCGCAAATGAAAACCGCACTGTATGCCAAACTTGCCTTTGAGGGAATGCGCAAAAACAAAAAACTGTATATTCCCTATATTTTGACGGGAATCGGTATGGTGATGATGTTTTTCATTGTTTCTTTCTTATCTTGTTCCCAAGGGATTCACATGCTCAAAGGCGGGAAGAATATTACGGAAACCCTGGGCTTCGGCAAATTCGTTATCGGTGTGTTTGCCTTAATCTTCCTGTTCTATACCAACTCCTTTTTGATGCGCAGGCGCAAAAAAGAGTTCGGCCTGTATAACATCATGGGGTTAAGCAAAGGGAATATCTCCAAAATCCTGCTTTTGGAAAACCTTTTTTTGTATTGCATTTCCATGGCAGGGGGATTGTTCACAGGGTTGCTTCTTTCCAAAGGAGCGGAATTGGTGCTCACCAAAATTATGCGTGGCACCCCCACCACCGCTTTTTCGTTTCAGGCAAAGCCCTTTTGGTTTACCCTGCTTGTGTTCGGCGTTATTTTTGTGCTGTTGCTGTTTCGTTCCCTGCGACAGGTGAAGGTGACAAGCCCCGTGGAACTGCTGCACAGTGAAAACTTCGGGGAAAAAACACCCAAGGTGAATTGGGTGTTCGGCATTGCCGGGGTGAGTGTGCTTGCCCTTGCCTACTATTTGGCAATCAGCGCCAAATCCCCCATTGAAGCACTCACCACCTTTTTTGCGGCGGTAATTTTGGTGATTCT
>DNXM01000062.1:12089-13463 GCA_003505905.1 Oscillospiraceae bacterium | reverse complement strand
AACACATCTATTGTAAACCTACAAAATAACCCCGAAAAAGTCAAAAAGTGAGGTTGAAAAAAACGACAAGGTGTGATATAATAAACAAAATTATGCGTTTTGCAGAATATCATACAATATGCAAAAAGGAAGGCATTTTGGATGGAATTGACAGAGAAGGAAAAGAAAGAATTGGCACGCCTGCGCCACGAAGTGCACATGGCAGGCGAATTGCTCACCCTGCGCCAGTTGTTTGACCGCATGGAGATTTACGGCGACCGACTTTGTATGGTCGAAAAAGACAAGGATGAAATTATCAACCACACCGTGCGTGATTTCCGTGAGGATGTCTATGCGCTCGGCACGGCCTTGCTTTGCCGTGGGCTTAAGGGCAGGCATTTCGGTATTTTGAGCGAAAACTCCTATCATTGGGTGGTTGCTTTTTTTGCCGTCACCTGCGGTGTCGGTGTGGCTGTGCCCGTTGACAAGGAGCTGACCTCTGCCGATATTTCGGGGCTGTTCACAAAGGGTGATGCCGATGTTATTTTTTACAGCAGCAAATACAGGGAAGCGGCGGAATATCATCTGGAACGAAATCCGGATGCAATCGGCGTTGTGCTCAATGACAAGGCACAGGGCAAAATTCTGTCGATTGACGGTTTGATTGCCCGGGGCAAAGAGCTTATCAAGCAGGGCGACACCGCTTATGCGAACGCCGAAATCCAAAAAGACGATATGGCGGCGATTATTTTTACATCGGGCACAACGGGTGCCAACAAGGGCGTCATGCTCTCGCACGGCAACTTGGCACAAAACGCCGAGGGTGTGCTGGAAAGCATTGCGCCGGAATACAGCTCGCTGTCGTTTTTGCCGATGAACCATGTTTATGAGTTGAGCGGCAATGTGCTGACGGCTCTTTACATGAATGCCGTCATTTATATCAATGACTCTCTCAAAAATTTCCGCAGTAATCTGAATTTGTTTAAGCCGGATGCGATGGCGGTCGTGCCGTTGGTGGTGGATACGATTTACAGCACCATTTGGCGCACGGCGGAGCAGACCGGTCGTGCCGATGCGCTGCGCAAGGCATTGAAAATCAGCAACTTTTTGCTTGACCGCCTGCATATTGATGTGCGGCACAAGCTGTTCAAGTCCATTGCCGAAAAGTTCGGCGGAAAATTCCCGACATTTTCCTGCGGCGGCGCACCGACTCGCATTGAGTATGTCAAATGCCTGTGCGATATGGGCTTTCGCATTTACAATGGCTACGGCTTGACGGAATCTTCCCCGACCGTGACGCTGAATTTGGATTGCCGCACCCGTCCAGACTGCGCCGGTTATCCGTTCCCCAAGGCAAAGTTCAAAATCCACGACCCGGATTCACAGGGTGTGGGC
>DNXM01000062.1:11737-12065 GCA_003505905.1 Oscillospiraceae bacterium | reverse complement strand
GAGGTTTGGATTCAGGGCGAAAATGTGACCAAGGGCTATTACAAGGATGAAGCCGCCACCGCCGCTTCGTTTGAGGACGGTTGGTTCAAAACGGGCGACTACGGCAGAGTGGACGAAGACGGACGGCTTTATATCGTCGGTCGCAAGAAGAATTTGATTGTTTTGGACAACGGCAAAAACATTTTCCCCGAAGAAGTCGAAAGCTTTTTTATGGAGCATATCGACTATGTGCACGAGGTGGTCATTTTCGACACGGATGTTAACCGCAAGAGAACGAAAACCAATATCATCGTTGCCGCCATGGAAATTGATTTGAATGACTTCCCCG
>DNXM01000062.1:704-11717 GCA_003505905.1 Oscillospiraceae bacterium | reverse complement strand
CCCCGACATGACGGAAGCGGATGTTCGCAAAAAAGTGAAGGGAGATTTTGACGAAGCAAACCGTCAGCTGCCCGGCTACAAGCGTGCGCATGATTTGTTTATTTCGACAACGCCCTTTGATATCAACTCGACCCGCAAGGTCGTTCGCAGTAAGGTTGTGGAACGCTACCTGGCGGCAAATGCAAAATAATCTTCAACAAAAAAGAACGGCTGAAGAAAAACCTTCGACCGTTCTTTTTATTTGTGATATTTTCCGCCGTTTGCAATTTGAAACGCACGGTAGATTTGCTCCAACAGCATGACCCTTGCCAACTGGTGCGGAAAGGTCATCGGCGACATGGACAGGCGGTAGTGCGCCGTTTTTTTCAGCTCTTCGTCCAAGCCGAACGAACTGCCGATGAGGAACACAACATCGGAACCGCCCCGAACAGCGGCTTTTTCCATCAGCTCACTGAACGCTTCGGAGGAAACCGTTTTGCCCTCAATGCAAAGGGCGAACACCGCCGCCCCTTTGGGGATTTTGGCTTTGATGAGGGTGGCTTCCTGCGTAAGAGCGGCTTGAATCTGCGCCGGAGACGGGTTGTCGGGCAGCTTGACAGGGGCAAGCTCCGCAACTTCAAAACGGCAAAAGGCACCGAGACGCTTGCCGTATTCGTCACAAGCATCCCGCAAATATTTCTCTTTGAGCTTACCCAAGCAAACAACGGTGACTTTCATAGCGGTTAAAACACAATCATCTTTGGGTCGCCCACGCCGGCAACACGCAGCAGATAATCGCTTCCTTCCTCCATGCCGCACCGACTTAAGGCGGCATTGGTGCATTGATATGCCAGCTGCGGCATATTATTTTCTTTGCTTAAATGTCCCAACAGCAAACGGGTTGTACCGCTTTGCACAAGCTTCACGGCGGCTTCGGCACAAGCCTCGTTGCACAGGTGACCGTGGTCGGAGAGAATGCGCCGTTTGAGTATGTACGGATAGTTCGGATTGCATTGCAGCATCCGCACATCGTGGTTGGATTCGAGCAGCACAAGCTGACAGCCCAGCAGATTTTGCATGATTTCGTCGGTGACAACGCCGATGTCCGTGGCAATTCCGATGCGGTTGCCGTCCGGCATTTCCACCGTGTAGCCCAAGCTTTCTCGGCTGTCGTGCGGTGTGTGAAACGCACGCACAAACATTCCGTTCACTTCCACACCGCTTTCGGGCATCACTTCGCTCGGATACTTGCCGTTGAGTGCGCCTGTGCTCTCCATGCCCTCCAGCGTGCCTTGGCTTGCGTAAACCGTTGTTTGGTGCTTGCCGGCAAATACACGCACGCCTGCAATGTGGTCACAGTGCTCGTGGGTGACAAAAACAGCGCCGATGCTCTCAATAGATGCACCGACGCAATTTAATGCTTCTGCGGTTCGTTTGGCGCTGACACCGATGTCAATCAAGATGCCGCCGTTCGGATGCCCGATGTAAACCGAGTTACCGCTGCTTGACGAAAAAAGGGAACAAAACCTTGCCATTGCAATTTAACCTACATCATCCTGTTGCTGTTCTTCCTCGTTCGGGAAGCTGACACGGCGAATGTCCGCCCCTAAAGCGGAGAACTTTTCAACATAGTTTTCATAGCCACGGTCAATGTGGGAAAGATTTTCGATTTCGGATTGACCTTCGGCTGCCATGGCGGCAATCAGCATGGCGGCGCCTGCACGCAGGTCATCGGCACGAATCGGCGCACCGTGCAGCTTTTCAACACCCTGCACAATGGCAACCTTGCCCTCAACATTGATTTGCGCACCCATGCGCAGCAACTGCTCCACATAGCGGAAGCGGTTATCCCAAACGCTTTCGGATACGATGCTCATACCGTCCGCCAATGCAAGCAAAACCGTCATCTGCGGCTGCATATCGGTCGGAAAACCGGGGTGCGGAAGCGTTTTGACATTGCATTTCATCGGGCGACCGGTGCTGCGCACACGAATGGCTTCATCGTATTCGACGATTTCGGCACCGCAATCAATGAGCTTTTTCGTAATGGATTCCATGTGCTTGGGAATAATATTTTTCACCAACACATCTCCGCCCGTTGCGGCGGCGGCAACCATGTAGGTGCCCGCTTCGATTTGGTCGGGGATGATGGAATAGGTGCAGCCGTGCATTTCACTCACGCCGTGAATCTTGATGGTGTCCGTGCCAGCACCGATAATATCGGCACCCATGGAGTTGAGAAAGTTTGCCAAATCAACGATGTGCGGCTCACGGGCGGCGTTTTCGATGATGGTAAGACCTTTTGCCTTTACGGCGGCGAGCATGACATTGACCGTTGCGCCCACGGAAACATTGTCCATGAAAACGGATGAACCGATGAGCTTGTCCGAGGAGGCGTTAATCATGCCGTTGTCAATGGTGACCTTGGCACCGAGCAGCTCAAAGCCCTTGAGGTGCAAATCAATCGGACGAACGCCGAACCAGCATCCGCCGGGCATGGCAACCTTGGCACGGCCGTAGCGACCGAGTAGAGCACCGATGAGGTAGTAGGAGGCACGCAAATGCTTTGCCAAATCGTTTGGAACGATGTAGGAGTTTACGCTGCGTGTGTCGATTTCAAGGGTGTTGCGGTCTATCATTTTTACGCCGGCACCGAGCTGGCGGAGAATTTTAATCATGGTGGAAACATCGCTGATTTCGGGAATGTTTTCAATGCGGCAAATATCCCTTGCCAAAAGGGTAGCGGGCAGAATGGCGACAACGGCGTTTTTGGCACCGCTGATATTCACTTCGCCTTTGAGCGGAATGGAACCGTTGATGACGATTTTATCCATAAACAGGCGATTCTCCTTTCCGGTTGTGCTGAATACGAAATATAGGAAAGCCGTTGCGAAAAACGACTGTATGTTGACATTACTAACTCTGCGATTATAGCATAGCTGACTTGATTTGTACATAGAAATTCCAAAAATTGTACAAATCGACAGAAAAAATTTTCCCCGAAAGGACCCCTCGAAAAAAATATCGCAGTTTCTGAAAATTTTTCTTTATTCCGTGCTGTACTTGTGTTATAATAACAAAATAATACTCCGTTTCGGCGGATTTCGGTGAATCTGCCGTTATTGTTAGCGGCTTTCGCTTTTATATTCCGTCAGGGATGAATGAAAATATTGAAAAGGGTGAACAAAAATGTCAAAAAATTATAAAGCCGAAACCAAATGCGTTCAGGGTGCATACCGCCCGAAAAACGGCGAACCCCGTGTGATGCCGATTATCCAAAGCACAACCTACAAATACGATTCCGGCGATGAAATGGGTCAGCTGTTTGATTTGGAAAAATCCGGCTACTTCTATACCCGTCTTGCCAATCCGACCAACGACCTTGTGGCGGAAAAAATTGCCATGCTTGAAGGCGGTGTCGGTGCGGTGCTGACTTCTTCCGGTCAGGCGGCTTCGTTCTTTTCGGTGTTCAATATCTGTCAGGCAGGCGACCATGTGGTGTCCTCGGCGGCGATTTACGGCGGCACCTTCAATTTGTTCAATGTCACCATGCGCAAGCTCGGCATTGACTTTACCTTCATTTCCCCCGAAAGCACGGAAGAAGAAATCAACGCCGCCTTCAAGCCCAACACCAAAGCGGTGTTTGCCGAAACGCTCTCCAACCCGTCTTTGACCGTGCTGGATATTGAGCTGTTCGCAAAATGCGCCCATGCGCACGGCGTGCCGCTGATTGTTGATAATACCTTCCCGACCCCGGTTAACTGCCGTCCGTTCGAGTTCGGT
Source organism: Oscillospiraceae bacterium (assembly GCA_003505905.1). GTDB lineage: Bacteria > Bacillota > Clostridia > Oscillospirales > Acutalibacteraceae > UBA8612. The sequence goes on along the minus strand of DNXM01000062.1, from coordinate 7,955 downwards.
GCCGATATTGTAACGCATTCCACCACCAAATATATGGACGGTCACGCTACCAGCGTCGGCGGCGCTATTGTGGACAGCGGCAATTTTGATTGGACACAGAACGACAAGTTCGGCTGTCTGACCGAGCCGGACGAATCCTACCACGGCATTGCCTACACCGAAAAGTTCGGCAAGATGGCATATATCACCAAGTGTGTCGTTCAGCTCATGCGTGACCTCGGTTCCATTCCGTCTCCGCAAAATTCGTTCCTGCTCAACCTCGGCTTGGAAACACTTGCTCTGCGTGTGGAACGCCATTGCTCCAACGCAACCAAGGTTGCCGAATTTTTGGAAAAGAGCCCGTATGTCACCTGGGTGAACTATCCGGCACTGGAATCCTGCAAATACCACGACTTGGCAAAGAAATATCTGCCCAACGGTTCGAGCGGTGTCGTGTCCTTCGGCGTAAAGGGCGGTCGTGAGGCGGCAGGCAAATTCATGGACAGCCTCAAGCTGGCTGCCATCGTCACTCATGTGGCGGATTGCCGCACCTGCGTGCTTCATCCTGCCACCACAACCCACCGTCAGCTCGCAACCGAGCAGTTGGATGCCTGCGGTGTGGGTGAAGATTTGATTCGTTTCTCTGTCGGTATTGAAAACATTGACGATATTCTCGCAGACTTGGAGCAGGCTTTGCTTGCCTCACAAAACGGATAAGAATCCGTTCGGAATAGGAGATAAGTGTTTTGATGAACAAAAACAGCAGGGTTTGTGCTTATGTCGACCTGGATGCTGTGCGGAAGAATGTGCGCACGGTGCAAAGCAGGGTCGGCGAAGCGGTCAAGGTGATGGTGATTCTCAAAGCGGATGCCTACGGGCACGGCGCCGTTCGCTTGGCGCACGCTCTGGAAAAGGACGCCTATGCCTTCGGTGTGGCAACGGTGGAGGAAGGCTGTGAGCTGCGCAGCAGCGGCATTGTTCAGCCGATTCTCGTTCTCAGCTACGCCTTCCCCGACCTGTTTGAATCCGCTGTGCGCAGCCGCATTGATTTGGCGGTGTTCCAAGAGGAAACAGCTCGGCTTTTGTCCGACACCGCCGTTCGCTTGGGTGTGACAGCGGGCATCCACATTAAAATCGACACGGGAATGCACCGCATCGGCTTTATGCCGACCAAGGAAAGTATTCAGGCAATTCAGCGCATTGCCGCCATGCCCGGCATTCAAATTAACGGCATCTTTTCGCACTTGGCCTGCGCCGATTTTGCCGATAAGACCTTTGCCGATGAGCAGAGAAGAATTTTCGGCGAATTCACGCAAAAGCTTACGGACAGCGGTGTGCACATCGGTCTGCGTCACATTTGCAACAGCCCTGCCATCATGGATTTTGATGACGGTTATCTGGATATGGTGCGGTGCGGCATCGTCACCTACGGGCTTGACCCGTCGGATGAAGTGAAGTTTGAAAACCTACCGACAACCCCCGTGATGCAGATTAAAAGCCATGTCGCCTTTGTCAAAGAGGTGGCGAAAGGTGAAACGGTCGGCTACGGCGCAACCTTTTGCACCGAGCGTGATTCGTTGATTGCCACCGTTCCCTGCGGCTACGGCGATTGTTATCCCCGTTTGCTGACCAACAAAGGTCGTGTGCTGATTCACGGTCATTCCGCCCCTGTCACAGGGCGCATTTGCATGGACCAGTTCATGGTGGATGTCACCGATATTCCCAATGTAAAACAGGGGGATGAGGTGACGATTGTCGGCGCTGACGGTGGTGAACGCCTGACGGTGGAGGAGCTTGCCAAGACGGCAGGCAGCTTCAACTATGAATATGTCTGCGATATTACCAAGCGAGTTCCCCGTGTCTATGTCGAAAACGGAAAAATCGTCGAGTAATTCGGCGAAAAAATATAGTGTTTTTTAACCTGAAAGGAGCCATAATAATGGATAACCCCGACCCTGACCCTGCCAACCTTATTTTGAAGCTGGTTTTGTTGTTTGCCCTTGTGCTGGTGAATGCGTTTTTTGCCATGAGCGAAATTGCGATTATTTCGCTGAATGACGCAAAGCTCGAAAAACAAGCGGCGGAAGGCAACCGAAAAGCCAAAAAAATTCTGCGACTCACCAAAAATCCGAGCAATTTTCTTTCCACCATTCAAATCGGCGTTACGCTGGCAGGCTTTTTAACCTCTGCTTCGGCGTCGCAGAGCTTTGTGAAAATGCTCTCCGATGCAATTGAAACAACGGCGGTAGCCAAGGTCATACCGGCCGGTGTGATTGAGGGTGTATGCGTCGTGCTGATTACGGTTGTCATGTCGTATTTTTCCCTTGTTCTCGGCGAATTGGTGCCCAAACGCATTGCGATGTTTGCGCCCGAAAAGATTTCCTACCGTGTTGTCGGCGTTTTGCTTTTTGTTGCCGCCGTGACCAAACCCTTTGTCAAGGTGCTGTCGGTGTCAACGAATGCGTTGCTGCGCCTGTTCGGCATTGACCCCAATGCACAGCCCGAGGAAGTGACCGAGGAAGAAATCCGCATGATGGTGGATGTCGGCGGCGAAAAAGGCGTAATCGAAGATGTTCAAAAGGAAATGATTAACAACATCTTTGAGTTTGATGATATTGACGCAGGCGACATTATGACGCACCGCACCGATGTGGAAGCGGTGGAGGTCAATGATTCGGTTTTGGATGTCATCGGAATTGCCGAACGGGAGGGATATTCCCGCATTCCCGTTTTTGAAGAGGATTTGGACCACATCATCGGCATTGTCTATATCAAAGACTTGATTGCGTATATCGGGTCGGAGCTGCCGAAGGACCAAAGCCTGCGCAAGGTGATGCGTGATGTCTACATCGTGCCCGAGAGTATGAAGTGCGGAACGCTGTTCAAGGAGCTGACCTCCCGCAAACTGCAAATGGCGGTTGTGCTCGATGAATACGGCGGAACGGCAGGCATTGTCACGCTCGAGGATTTGCTGGAATCCATTGTCGGCAATATTCAGGATGAATACGACAACGAGGAAGAGGAGTTTTCCGTTATTGACGACACAACCTTCACCGTTGACGGCACGACTGCCATCAGCGAAGTGAACGAGCACGTCGGCGTGAATATTCCTGAGGACGATTTTGAAACCATCGGCGGCTTTGTTATCAGCTTGCTCGGCTATTTGCCAAACGACGGCGAAATGAATGAGCTGGATTATGAAAACCTTCATTTCACCGTGCTCAACATCGAAGACCGTCGAATCGGTAAGCTGAAAGTGGAAATCAACCCGATTGAAGATGAGGACAAAGACGATAAGGACGGGGAGTAAGCGAAAAAATGTGAGAAAAACTCTTACAAAACGCTTAAAAGATTCTTCCAAATCTCCGACTTCTCTTGACGAAAAGTGTACGGATATTGTATATTGACTTTACACCAAATGCCTTGAAGGAGGATATTATTTGATGAAAAAGAAAAATGTAGTGCTGATTCTTTCCCTTTTGGCGGTTGTTCTTGTTGTGTTCGCCGCTTGCGGAAAAAACGGCAAAGGAAAAGAAAATGAGCCGGAAACCGTGACCGATGCAAACGGTCAGGTTTATGAGCAGGTGACCGAAATCGTGACCGAGGTGAAGAGCGAGGTCGTGTCGGAGGTTGTGACCGAAGTCGTGACAAATAAAAACGGCGAAAAGGTTACGAAAAAAGACGGAACGCCCGAAATCAAGAGCGAGGTTGTTACGGAGATTGTGACCGAAATCGTATCAAAAGTCGAAAACATCACCATTCCGTACACCACGCAGGTTACTACGAAGAAGGGTGAAACCACGGCGGAAGCAACCACAGCGGAGGAGTTCAACACCGAGCTGCTCGGCAGCGGAACCCCTGTTGAAGTGGCAACCAATAAAGACGGCAGACCTGTCAGCTCCCTGTTGACCAATATGTTCGACAAGGCGAAGAGCGGCAAGCAGATGATGATTAAGCTCTATGTTTCATCGCAGGATATGAGCGATTTGGGTACCATGGCATACACATTCTATGTCAAGGGTGACAAAATGGCAGTCGAAATGTCCGTTCCGATGGTGGCTTCCCTCGGTGCGCTCGGCTCCATCGGCTCGATTCGGGCAATTTTGAACGGTAATACAGCAACCATCAACTTTGCAAAATCCTATCACTACACCACAACGCTTGACGATGCCGAGGATATGGGCTTGGGAACCGAAATTTTCGATGCCATTGCCGCAGAGGGTATGGATTACAAGGGTACTTCCAAAGTCAAGGACGGCAGCAAGACCTACGACTGTGAAACCTACACCGACGGTACCACCACCAACAAGTATTATTTCACCGCCGGCAGCGGTCAGACGGGCAAGCTTGCCCGTGTGGAAATCATCAGCGAGGACGGCACGTCAACCGTCATGAAAGTGGTTGATTATTCCTACTCGGTCAGCGATAAGGAATTTGAAGCGGTCGGCAAGGCGATGAGCGAAGAGGATTTGGAAAAAATGTTCGGGAGTATCGCTCAATGAACCAAACGGTTTTGATTACGGGAGCCTCCGGCGGAATCGGAAGCGCCTGTGTGCGATGGGCGGCTCAACAGGGCTACCGTGTCGCCGTGCATTATTACAAGGATGAAGCATCCGCAAAAGAAATAGTCAAAGAGCTGGGCAGTCAAGGCTGCCCGGCTGCTTGTTTTTGTGCCGATTTGTCCGACAGCTCGCAGGTGGCGGATATGGTCGAAAGAATACATAATGAGCTGGGCGAAATAACGGCGCTGGTGAATAACGCCGGGGTTGCACAGCAAAAGCTGTTCACCGACACGACCGATGCCGACACCGCTTTTTTGTTCGGCGCAAACACCTTTTCGTGCATCAACACCTGCCGTGCCGTGCTGCCCGAAATGATTCGCCGTCACAGGGGAAGCATCGTGAATATTTCCTCGATGTGGGGAATCAGCGGCGCAAGCTGTGAGGCACTTTATTCGGCGTCGAAAGCGGCGGTTATCGGGTTGACAAAGGCGTTGGCGAAGGAGGTCGGTCCGTCGGGGATTCGGGTGAACTGCATTGCTCCCGGTGTGATTGACACCAAAATGAACGGCAATTTGACGGCGGAGGACTTGGAACAGCTTGCGCAGGATACACCGCTGTGCCGCATCGGTCAACCCGAAGAAGTGGCAAAAACGGTCGGCTTTTTGCTGTCGGAGGATGCCTCTTTTATCACCGGACAGATTATCGGCGTGGACGGCGGATTTATTTTGTAAGAATTGTTTGACAAACAAAGAAAAGGAAGATATTATATAAGGTAAAGCAATCGTAAGATGCTGTTGCTTTTTGCAAAGAAAGGACGGTGCATACCGCACCGCAGGTGGATGAACTATGTCGACTCTTTATTCAACCGCAAAAGAAATGTACGCAAAGCTCGGAATCGACACCGAAGCGGTTCTTTCGAAATTGGATGATGTTTACTTGTCTTTGCATTGCTGGCAGGGGGACGATGTGTTGGGCTTTGAGGGCAGCACATCCCTTTCCGGCGGTATTGCCGCAACGGGCAACTACCCCGGCAAGGCGAGAAACGCCGAGGAATTGATGGCGGATATCGACAAGGCGTTGTCGCTTATGCCCGGCAAACACAAAATCAACCTCCATGCCATTTATGCCGTAACCAACGGCGAAAAAGTGGAGCGTGACCAATTGAAGCCCGAGCACTTTGAACCGTGGGTTCGTTTCGCCAAAGAAAGAGGCTTGGGGTTGGACATTAACCCGACTCTGTTTTCTCACCCCATGGCGGCGGATGGCTTGACGCTGTCGCACCCCGATGAAAAGGTGCGCCGTTTTTGGATTGACCACTGCAAGGCGATGCGCAAAATCGGCGAATATTTCGGCAGAGAGTTGGGTGTTCCCTGCATGAACAATATTTGGATTCCCGACGGCTATAAAGAAGTGCCTGCCGACCGTATCGGTCCCCGCCGGCGCTTGAAAGAGTCGTTGGACGAAATCCTTGCCGAAAAGATTGACCCCCGTTATTTGGTCGATACCGTGGAATCGAAGGTGTTCGGCATCGGCGTCGAAGCTTACACCGTCGGTTCGCATGAATTTTATATGAATTACGCCGCAAAGAACAACATGATTTGTTTGTTGGACAACGGTCATTTCCATCCGACCGAGGTTGTGTCCGACAAGATTCCCTCCATGCTGCTTTTCAGCGACAAGGTGGCACTCCATGTGACAAGAGGCGTCCGTTGGGACAGCGACCATGTGGTTGTGTTTGACGACGAATTGAAGGAAATGACGAAAGAAATCGTCCGTTGCGATGCGCTTGACCGTGTGATGATTGGCTTGGATTATTTTGATGCAAGCATCAACCGCATTGCCGCATGGGTCATCGGCGAGCGCAATGTGCGCAAGGCTCTGCTCAATGCTTTGCTCACACCCCATGCAACGCTCAAAGCCATGCAGGATAAGGGCGATTTTACGCAGATGCTCATGCTCAACGAAGAGCTCAAGCTGTATCCGCTCGGTGCCGTTTGGGAAGAGTATTGTGAGCGCAAGGGAATGGCGGCACACGAAGAGTGGTACGGCGATATTCTTTGCTATGAGCAGGATGTTCAGAGCAAGAGAGTGTGACGAACATGACGACGGTTCAGGATATATACGATTTTTTGAACTCGATTGCGCCGTTTGACACGCAGGAAAGCTGGGACAACAGCGGCTTTTCGGTTGGCTCGTCCTCGCAGGAGGTCACCGTGGCGGCACTTGCGCTGGATATCACACCGCAAACGGTGCGCATGGCTCAACAAGCCGGTGCACAGCTGCTCATCAGCCATCATCCCGTTATTTTTCACCCTGTGAAAAGTGTCAAAAAAAATGACCCGGTCTTTGAATTGGTTGCCTCAAGCATCAGTGCGGTTTGCGCCCACACCAATTTGGATGCGGCACAGGGCGGCGTGAACGATGTGCTGGCACAGCTGCTCGGATTGGAAAATATTCGGGTGTTGCCGATTGAATCAAGCGAACGGCTTCTTCGGTGCGGAACCTTGCCTGAAGAAATGACCGCCGAAGCGTTCGGCGAACAGGTGCAAAAGGTACTCGGTTCGCCCACAGCGGTTGCAGACGGCGGAAAGCCGATTCGCACGGTTGCCGTTTGCGGCGGCGCCGGCGGCGACTTCATCGGCGAGGTGGCAGGCTTGGCGGATGCTTATGTGACGGGCGAAATCGCACACCATGAGTTTTTGCAGGCCTCACAGCGTGGCTTAACCGCCGTGGCGGCAGGCCATTTTGAAACGGAAAATCCCGTTGTGGC
>DNXM01000062.1:0-661 GCA_003505905.1 Oscillospiraceae bacterium | reverse complement strand
GCAGTGTTGGCACAGCGGTTGGCACGGCAATTCCCGCAGGTCAAATTTCAAGTGCTTGCGCAGCCCAACCCCGTATTTTATTGCAGATAATTTCAGTGAGAAAGGACATAGATTATGCTTGACATTAAAGTAATCAGAGAGAACCCCGATATGGTGAAAGCTGCCATGAAGACCCGTAATAAGGACATGGATGCTTTCGTGGACGAAGTTTTGGCGATTGATGCACAGCGCCGTGAGATTTCTTCCAAGACCGATGCGCTCAAAAACGAGCAGAATACCGCAAGCCGTGAAATTCCGAAAATCAAAAAAGAGGGCGGCGACATTTCCGCCATCATGGCTCGCATGAACGAAATCAAAGAAATCATCAAGAACAACGACGCACAGATTGCCGAGCTGGAAGCCAAACAGCAGAAAATCATGTACGAGTTCCCGAATATTCCCAACAAGGATATTCCGATTGGTAAGGATGACAGCGATAATGTGGAAATCCGCCGTTGGAGCGAGCCGACCAAGTTCGACTTTGAGCCGAAGGCGCATTGGGATATCGGTGCCGACCTCGGTATTCTCGACCCCGAAACCGCCGCAAAGGTGACGGGTGCCCGTTTCCACTTCTACAAGGGCTTGGGCGCAAGATTGGAAAGAGCCATCATCAACTTCTTCC
>DNXM01000174.1:2818-5177 GCA_003505905.1 Oscillospiraceae bacterium | reverse complement strand
TCAAAAAGCGTTCCAATGCATTTTGCCAGCTCGGCAGGGGAGCAAACCCGGCATCAATCAAAGCCTGCTTGGACAAACGGCTGTTGAGCGGACGAGTGGCTTTTGCGGGATATTCCGAAGACGGAATCGGCAAAATCATGGTTGTACTGCCGGATTTTTGCATAATTTCAAAAGCAAAATCCGCCCAAGAGCAGTAGCCGGCATTGGTGGCAAAATAAGTGCCGTATTTGTCGGTTGGCAACATATCGCAAATCAGTCTTGCCAAGTCTGGCGTGTAGGTCGGCGAACCGATTTGGTCGCAAACAACTTTGATTTGCTCTTTTTCTTTGCCTAAACGCAACATGGTCTTAACAAAATTATTTCCGTTTTTGCCGAAAACCCACGAAGTGCGCAAAATGAAATGCTTGGCAATTTCGTGGCGCACACGGTTTTCACCCTCGGCTTTGGTCGCACCGTAAACGGATTGCGGATGAATGGCATCTCCGACTTCGTAGGGTGTTTCTTTCGTTCCGTCAAACACATAGTCGGTGCTGATATAGACGAATTTTACATCGAGGTTCTTACAGGCATCCACTAAATTCTGCGTGCCGATGACATTGACCCGATAACAGGCTTCGGCATCGTCTTCAGCTCGGTCAACCGCCGTGTAGGCGGCACAATGCACCACGGTGTCGGGTTTGTATTTGTCGACAAAAGCGTTGACCTGCTTAAAATCCGTCAAATCAAATTCAAAGCGGTCGGCTTCAATGACTTCAATTTCTCTTTTGTCCAGCTCCCGAATAACATCGTATCCGAGTTGACCGGCAGCTCCTGTGACAAGAACTTTCATTTGTTTTTCCTCGCAAAAAGTACGGACGAACCTGTGTCCGTCCGTGAAAAGTTAATAGATAAAACTGACATCGCTGTTACAAAATAGCGGAGCGGAGCCGTCTTTCGCAGACAAAATCGGTTCCTCTACACCCCAATCCACTGCGAATGCGGGGTCATTCCAGCAAATACTGCGGTCGGCAGAAGGCTCATAGTAGTTGTCAGCCTTGTAGAGAACCTCCACCTCGTCTGTCAAAGTCAAAAACCCGTGCAAAAAGCCACGGGGAATGAAAAACTGACGCTTGTTTTCGGCGGAAAGCTCAACCTTTACCCACTTGCCGTAGGTCGGAGAGCCTACACGAATATCGACGGCAACATCCAAGATTGCACCCTTTGTGCAGGTTAAAAGCTTTGCCTGAGCATATGGCTCGGTTTGGCAATGCAAGCCTCGCAAAATACCCTTTTGTTGGGAATAAGAACGGTTATCCTGAACAAAATCGGCGAAAATCCCAAGCTTTTCGTACTTGCGCTTGGAATAGCTTTCATAAAACCAGCCTCTCGAATCGCCGTGAATCAACGGTTCCACGATAATGGCACCGTCCAGCTCGGTTTTGACGGCAGTTAATGCGTCAGTTTTCGTCATAGCTTGTGTCTCCTTGACCCCAAATCGGTCTTGCGTTGAAGTTGGCATACAGAATTTTTCCGTCTGCAACACGCTTGAGATGCTGACCGTAGGGGGACTTGCCGTATTTTTCGACGGATTCCAACAATTGCTCCTTGGAAATCCAACGGTTGTTGTAGGCGATTTCTTCCAAAGCGGAAATCTGAATGCCCTGCAACTGCTCAATAGTGCGAATGAAATTGGACGCTTCCATTAAATTGTCAACGGTGCCCGTGTCGAGCCAGGCATAACCACGCCCCATGAGCTTGACATCCAATTCGTCGTTTTCCAAATAAATTCGGTTGATATCGGTGATTTCAAGCTCACCCCGGGCAGAGGGCTTGAGCGATTTTGCGTATTCAACCACACGGTTGTCGTAAAAATAAAGCCCTGTAACAGCGTAATTTGACTTCGGGACAGTCGGCTTTTCCTCAATGGAAATCGCTTTGCCGTTTTTGTCGAATTCAACCACGCCGAACGCAGTTGGGTTTTCGACATAATAGCCGAAAATGGTTGCGCGCTTGTTGTTTTGAGCGGCTCCACGCAAAACGGCACCGAGTCCGTTCCCGTAGAAGATGTTGTCGCCGAGCACCATGGCAACATCATCATCGCCGATGAATTCCTCGCCGATGATGAACGCCTGGGCAAGTCCGTCGGGGCTGGGCTGTACCGCATAGGTCAGCTTGACGCCGANNCGCCGATGATGAACGCCTGTGCAAGTCCCTCGGGCTTGGGTTGAACAGCATAGGACAACTTCAAGCCGAACTTGGAGCCATCACCCATTAAAGCTTCAAATTTTGGGGTATCTGCCGGCGTGGAGATAATCAGAATTTCACGAATACCGGCAAGCATGAGCGTGGAAAGGGGATAGTAAATCATCGGTTTATCGTA
>DNXM01000174.1:547-2758 GCA_003505905.1 Oscillospiraceae bacterium | reverse complement strand
CCACCGGCAAGAACGATACCTTTCACGTTACGTCACATCCTTTGTAATATATATGTATCAAAAACAAGAAAAAGCAGTATAGCATTCTTTACTATACTACTTTTCCATCTTATAGTCAATCTATCTTGTGTTTCGTTAAAATTTTGTTCACGAATCCGTGACATCTTGTGAATTCGCAATTACAGTCCGTCACGCAAAAAGGAAATCGGTTCGTATTCCTCGATAATATCGGACGGAGAGCCGGAGAAATAGTAGCTCAGCACGACGCCGGGGTCACATTTCGGAGAGCTGACGCCGTTGTTGGTGTAAACCAGACGGCAGTCGGTGAACACTTTTTGTTCGCCGTTCGGAATGGACGGTCCACCTTCTCCGGCAAGAGAATCGGTGTAAAGAGCCTGTTCGTAAGCCAAAAACTGCCCAACATTGAACATCTTTTCTTCGCCGACCTTTTTGAGCGGAGCTTTTGTCAGACAGCAGTTCATATTGATCACCATGCCGTCCGGGCGCAGAAGAATATAAAAATCATTGCCGGAATACTGCTCGGTGCAGACGGTCTTGTCATCGACTTGGAATTCGGTTTTATCTTTTTGCCTGAAAACAAAGCTATAGGTATCGTAGGAATATTCGTCAAATTCGTAAGTCGCTGTGACATTGGTCGTGCAGCTCCATGTTTCTTTTGTCACACGAAAAAGAGTCAGCTCGCCCGTGAGGTCTTCAAACTCTTCGGCAATGTCTTCTGCTTTGTCGGTAAGCTTCGCCTTTTGTTTTTCGAGCTTTGAGGCATCGTTGCTTTTGCTGAATTCACGGTTGTTCGCAATTGAAAATGTTGCCGAATAGATAAAAGCTCCCGAAACGGTATTTTGCTGAAAGGTGATTTCACTGCCGTTTTCATCGGCTCCTCTTGCATCAAAAAATGTATCGTTGCAGTTTTCCGTCGGTGTCAGCTTTTCGATGCCGAAGTATTCTTCCATGTGCTCGACCAGCTTTTCCGCTTCTTCGGTCTGTTCATATTCATATGCGTTGACATGGTCGGGTGACGGAATTTTGAAGCTGTCTGAAAAAACAATCACACTTTTATTTTCTTCGGTGGTGGATTCCGTTTGGGGAATTGCTTGCAAATTACAACCGCCGAACAGATTGGCGGCACATAGCGAAAGCGCAAGGACACAGCTGACTGCGTGAATTCTTTTCAATATCCTCACTCCTTTTCTCCAACATAACACACAGCCTGCCCTTTTGCAAGTGAAAAAGGCAGACTGTTACCGAATTGTCAATATTGTAATTCTTTATTTACTTCTTGTTAATACGATTTTGAACGCAGGTTTCCAAACGGATGGCATCGTAAACGTCATTGTCAAACAACTCGCAAACGCCTTGATATTTTTCTAACGGAAGCGTTTCCAGGGTGAGCTTTTCACGAATGCAAAGAGCGACCAGTTCACCGGTTGCTTTGTAGGCATCACGGAACGGCAAACCCTTGCCGACCAAATAATCGGCACAGTCGGTTGCGTTGATGAAGCCCTCTGCGGCGGCTCTGCGCATATTTTCGGGGATAACACGCATGGTTTCAATCATCGGGTCCATGGCGGTCATGCACATTTTCACCGTGTCGATGGCATCAAAAACAGCTTCCTTGTCCTCCTGCATATCCTTGTTGTAGGCGAGGGGAAGACCTTTCATCATGCTAAGAAGCGTCATCAAATCGCCGAATACACGGCCGGATTTGCCTCGAATCAGTTCCGCCAAATCGGGGTTCTTTTTTTGCGGCATGATGCTTGAACCCGTGGAAAATGCGTCATCCAATTCAACAAACTTGAATTCCCAGGAGCACCACAAAATGATTTCTTCGCAAAGACGGGACAGATGCACCATTAGTATAGAAAGAGCGGATGCAATCTCCATGCAAAAATCACGGTCGGATACGCCGTCGAGCGTGTTTTCAACGATGCCGTCAAAGCCCAAAAGCCGGGCGGTCATGTTGCGGTTAATCGGGTAGGTTGTGCCTGCCAACGCACCGCTGCCGAGCGGAGAATAATTCATGCGAGCCTTTGCGTCGTTCAAGCGTCCCATGTCACGCTCGAGCATCCCCACATAAGCGGAAAGCTGCATACAAAAGGTTATCGGCTGTGCACGCTGCATATGCGTGTAACCGGGCATGATGGTATTTTCGTGTTCGTGTGCCTTGTTGAAAATGGTGTCGGTCAAATGGCG
>DNXM01000174.1:307-454 GCA_003505905.1 Oscillospiraceae bacterium | reverse complement strand
GGTCGTTGCGGCTGCGCCCCGTGTGCAAGCGTTTGCCGGCATCGCCGATGCGTGCGGTGAGCGTTTGCTCGACAAAGGTGTGAATATCCTCGGCATCGGGGTCAATCAAAAGCGCACCCGTAAGGATATCCTCCTTAATGCCTTTTC
>DNXM01000174.1:0-265 GCA_003505905.1 Oscillospiraceae bacterium | reverse complement strand
GTGCGCCGAGCATGGCGGCATGAGCCACCGAGCCATCAATATCCTCACGGAACATACGGCTGTCGAATTTAATGGACGAGTTAAAATCGTTGGTTCTTTTATCGGCTTCTTTGGAGAAGCGTCCTGCCCAAAGCTTCATGGGTAATCCTCCGAATCAAAAAATGAAAAATCAGGCGGCATTTGAGCCGCCCGTTTTTGTTGAATTATTTGTTGCGTTCTGCTTCCATGATGGCACGAACCTTGAGCGGAAGACCGAACAGGTTGA
>DNXM01000023.1 GCA_003505905.1 Oscillospiraceae bacterium | reverse complement strand
GATGATGGAAACGACTTCGCCCTTGTCTACCTTCAGTGAAATGTCTTTGAGAACATGGTTGGCGGCAAAAGATTTTTCAATATGTTCCATGTTGAGAATGTTCATGTCCGACTCCTCCTTTATTCAAAATAATCCAATTTTTTCTCGATGCGCTGCATGATGAAGGCTACCAAATAGTTAAATACATAATAGAACACAGCCGCCGCCGCAAAGGTAATCATGCCGGGGNNTAGGGGAGTGCGGCGCAATGGCGATTTGCTTGGCACGGGTGAACATTTCCACTGTGCCGATGACCGATGCCAAAGAGGTATCCTTCACAAGGGTGATGATTTCGTTGGTTACGGGCGGCAGCACACGCTTAATCATCTGCGGCAGAATGATTTTGAAAAAGGTCTGCACTTTGGTGTAGCCGAGCACCTGTGCCGCTTCGTATTGACCCACGGGGATGGATTCAATGCCGCCACGGTAGATTTCGGCGAAATAGGCGGCATAGTTAATGATGAAAGCGATGACAACTGCCGCCAACCGCCAATTTTGCGGCGGAGTGATTTGAAAAATGAGATTCGGACCGAAGAACACCACCATGAGCTGAAGCATCAGCGGTGTACCGCGCATGACGGAAATGTAAATGTTGACAAGCCAGCGAATCGGCGCAATGCGACTTTTTTTGCCGAAATAGACAATCATGCCCAACGGCAAGGAGCCTAAAAGCGTAAAAGTAAAAATCAGCAGAGTGGTTCCAAAGCCCTCCAAGAGCATGGAAAGCATCGTTGTTATGGTCATTTTTATCCTCTTTTCCGCAACAAACGGGTGAAGTGCCGAACACCTCACCCGCTGTTATTGCTCAATGTTACAATTCGATTATTTGCAAAGGCAAAGAGAGTTGAGGGTCAAGCCGTACTGCTCATATTCTTTTGCAATCGTCATCATGGTGCCGTCCTCTGCCATTTTGAGAAGCTCGGCGTTGACGGTATCACGCAAAGCGGTGTTGCCCTTGAGGAAGCCGACGGCGTACTGTTCGGTGGAAATCGGCTCATCCAAAATGACATAAGAGCCTGTGTTGTTGGCGATTTGGTATTTGGCAACACCCAAGTCGGCGGCAACGGCATCAACCGTGCCTTGGTTCAGTTCCAGGAAGCCGGTGTCGTAACCGGGCAGTTCGATAACCTCTTTCAAAGAAGAGGCAAAGGCTTCGTTGCTGTTAATGCCGTCAACGGCGGAAGAGCCTGTTTGCGCCATAACGCTCTTGCCGGCAAGGTCGGCAAGGGTTTTGATGCCCGAATCCTTTGTGACAACGGCGACAATGCTGTTGTCAACATACGGGGAAGACCAGTCGTAATCATTCTCACGGCCGGTGTAGGTGAAGCCATTCCAAATGCAGTTGATGCTGCCGGATTTCAGCTCGGCATCCTTGGAGTTCCAGTCAATGGGCTTTGCTTCAAAGTCCCAGCCTAAACGGCTGCAAAGCTCCTTGGCAAGCGCCAAATCAAAGCCGTCATAAACATCGTAAACCGGGTCACCGTCGGTCGAAAGAAAACCGAACGGTGCAAAGCCTTCGGCATCAAAGCCGACAATCAGCTTTTGCTTGGAGCTGTCTTCGGTTTTTCCGCAGCCGGAAAACAGACCGATTGTCAGCAGCAGGGTAGCGGCGAGAATAAGGGAAAGAATTTTTTTCATAGAGGTATTTCTCCAATCTCATTATTTTATTACATACAATGACACAATACCATATTAGTGCACTAAAGTAAAGCAATTTTTTCAAATTTTTTCGCATTTTCCGGGCTTTCGTCAACTTGCAACAAATTTTTGCCGCTCATCGGTGCGAAAACGGTGAAACGCCGAATTTCATTTTACGGCGTTTTTTCAGTCGGATTTTGTTGACTTGAAAAGTGCAATGTGTTATAGTAAAAACAAGTTAAAGAGGCTTTATGTGACTGACGGAATTTTGCAGAGCACTGCAAGGGAGCACAAAGCCGAGCGAAGCCGTTTTCGGCTTCTTACGCCGACCGTCTGGGCACAGATTAAGATCAACTTCTTAACCTGTGCCCTTTTTTATTTTTTCAGGAGGTAACTATGAAAAAAGTCGGAATCATCATGGGCAGTGACAGCGATTTGCCGATTGTCCGCAAAGCGACCGATACCCTTCAAAATCTCGGAATCCCGTTCGAGGTGCACGTTTTTTCAGCGCATCGTACCCCGGTGCAGGCGGCTGATTTTGCACGCAGTGCAAAGGCGAACGGCTTCGGCGTTTTGATTGCCGCAGCCGGTATGGCGGCGCACTTGGCGGGTGCCGTTGCGGCGCAGACTACCCTGCCGGTTATCGGCATTCCCTGCAAATCAAGCAATTTAGACGGCATTGATGCTCTGCTGTCAACGGTGCAAATGCCCGGCGGAATTCCGGTTGCAACCGTTGCGATTAACGGAGGAGTCAATGCCGCTTTACTTTCCGCACAAATTCTTGCGTTGAGCGAGCCGGCTCTTGCCGAAAAGCTTGATGCCAAACGGGCGGCAGATGCACAAAAGGTGCTCGAAAAGGACGCCGCAATTTCCCAACAGTTCGCCGAAGAACAAAAGCAGTAAAAAATTTATTAACTATAAAAAGGAGAATGCAACATGAATCTCGTCTACACAGGAAAAACCAAGAATGTCTATGCTCTCGACAACGGCAACTACTTGCTCAAGTTTAAGGATGACTGCACCGGCAAGGACGGCGTGTTTGACCCCGGTGAAAACTCCGTCGGCTTGACGATTGACGGCGTCGGCGATGTCAATCTCCGTATGTCCGTTTACTTTTTTGAAAAGGTGAATGCCGCAGGCATCAAAACCCACTATGTCAGCGCAGACCTTGCAAACACCACCATGGAGGTTCTGCCTGCAAAGGTGTTCGGCAAGGGTCTTGAGGTTATCTGCCGCCACAAGGCAGTCGGCAGCTTCTACCGTCGCTACAGCGACTACATCGAAGAGGGTGCCGATTTGCCCGCTTATGTCGAAATGACCTTCAAGAACGATGCCAAGGGCGATCCGCTTGTTATCAAAGACGCTTTGGTTGACTTGGGCGTTATGAGCGAGAAGCAGTATGATGACATCAAGGTTATGACCCAGAAGATTACGAAAATTGTTGCCGACGACCTTAAGGCAAAGGGCTTGGTGCTTTACGATATCAAGTTCGAGTTCGGCTACGATAAGGACGGCAATGTTATGCTCATTGACGAAATTGCTTCGGGCAATATGCGTGTTTACAAGGACGGAAGCTACATCGACCCGATGACTCTCTCCGAGCTGTTCTTTGCTTAATTTTCACAACATAATTCTCATAAAAACGCAATCAGACGACACCGTGCCCTTGGCAACGGTGTTGCTCTGTTCTATCGGAAAGGTCGAAAGGTGGTAAACTCATGGGAGGATTTTTCGGAGCGGTATCGACCGAGGACGCATTGACGGATGTTTTCTTCGGTACGGACTATCATTCGCACCTCGGCACAAAGAGCGCCGGCATGGCGGCTTATGACGAGGCGAGCGGATTACAGCGAAAAATTCACAATATCGGTAATGCACCGTTTCGCACCAAGTTTGACGGCATTCTCAACGAAATGCGGGGCAATGCCGCCATCGGCTGTATCAACGACACCGACCCACAGCCGCTTTTGGTGCGTTCCAAGCTCGGTCGTTATGCGATTTGCACCATCGGCGTAATAAACAACGCCGAGGAATTGATTGAACAATACATCGAAACTTCGTCCGGTCAAGTCGGTGCCATGTCAGGCGGCGGACAGAATGCCACGGAGATTGTTGCGGCTTTCATCAACCAAAAGGCAAGCTTTGCCGAGGGAATCCGCTATGTGCAGGAGCTTGTGGACGGTACAATCAGCGTTTTGATTTTGACCGAGCACGGCTCGATTATTGCCGCGCGTGACCGTATGGGTCGTCTGCCTGTTCATATCGGCAAAAGCCCCAATGGCTATTGCGTGTCGTTTGAACACTTTGCTTATCAAAAGCTCGGCTACAAAGATGAATACGAGCTGAAGCCTGCCGAAATTGTGGAATTGACCGCCACGGAGATGAAACAGCTTGTTCAAGGACGGGAGGAAATGCACATTTGTGCGTTTTTGTGGTCTTACTACGGTTTCCCGACCTCCTGCTATGAGGGCATCAATGTGGAAATGATGCGTTGCCGCAACGGCGAGATTATGGCGGAAAACGAAATCAACGCAGGCACGCTTCCCCAGGTGGATTGTGTTGCGGGCGTACCCGATTCGGGCACACCGCACGCCATCGGCTTCGCCAACCGCAGTCATATGCCGTTTGCCCGTCCGTTTATCAAATACACGCCCACTTGGCCGAGAAGCTTTATGCCTTCCACCCAAAAGGAGCGTAACCGCATAGCCAAAATGAAGCAGATTCCCGTGGACGGTTTGATTAACGAAAAAGAACTGCTTTTTGTGGACGATTCCATTGTCCGTGGCACACAGCTGCGTGAAACGGTGGAATTTTTGTACGAGAGCGGAGCGAAAAAGGTGCATATGCGTTCGGCTTGTCCGCCGATTATGTACGGTTGTAAGTACCTCAACTTTTCCCGTGCCACAAGCGACCGTGAGCTGATTACAAGAGCCACGATTCTTGAGCTGGAGGGAGAAGAGGGACTTGAACATATTGAAGAATACAGCAATCCCTCAACCGAGCGAGGCCGCCGTATGCGTGAGGCGATTTGCGAAAAGCTGCATTTGGCGTCCCTCGAATTTCAAACCATTGACGGGCTGATTAAAGCCATCGGCTTGGAGCCCTGCAAAATCTGCACCTATTGTTGGAACGGAAAGGA
>DNXM01000108.1 GCA_003505905.1 Oscillospiraceae bacterium | reverse complement strand
GTAAGGAGCTTCGCGAAGCTTTCAGAAATCCATCAAGAATCGCTCAATGAAGAAGGGGTAGGAAATGCCTGAAGAAATCAGCAAAGAAATAGAAGAATTAAAGGCGAACCGTTAAGCGGATGATAGAACATTGAGCAAATGCCCATGCTTCGTCGGTATTTCGGGCAAGCAAAGCAATACCGGGCAAAACAAAAAAGACCAAGCTGGCGATCCTTGCTGTGCGATCATGGCTTGGCCTTTTCTTTATTGATTATTCTGTGGGATTTTTCCTCATGGAAAGGGCAATACGGCCGGTTTTGGTGTCGGCGGACAGCACGGTGACATGCACCACATCGCCCACCTTGACGATATCCGCCGGTCGGCGCACAAAGCGGTCACTGAGCTGGGAAATATGCACCAGGCCGTCTCGGTGAACGCCGATGTCCACAAAGGCGCCGAAGTCTGTCACATTGCGCACCGTGCCGTCGATCTCCGTGCCGGGCTTCAAGTCCTCCATGGAGAGAATGTCCGTGCGCAGCATGGGCGGCGGCAGCGCATCTCTGGGATCCCGGCCGGGCTTTTCCAATTCGCCGATGATATCGCCAAGGGTCAACTCACCGGCTCCGATCATGGCGGCCAGCTTTTTCAGTCCCAGGGCATCCGCCTTGGCCTTCAAGCCCTCCACCTTGCCGTTTTTCACGTCTGCCAAGGTGTATCCGCAGACCTCCAGCAGCTTTTGCGCGGCTTCATAGCTCTCCGGGTGCACGCCGGTGTGATCCAGCACATTTTTGGCCTCCGGCACCCGCAGGAAGCCTGCGCATTGCTCATAGGCTTTGGCACCGAGCTTCGGCACTTTTTTGAGCTGCGCACGCCCCGTAAACGCTCCGTTTTCCTCACGGTAGAGCACAATGTTTTTGGCAACGGCTGCGTTGATGCCCGAAACACGGGTGAGCAAGGACGGAGAAGCGGTGTTCAAATCCACACCGACATTGTTCACGCAGTCCTCCACAACGCCGTCCAACGCTTGCCCAAGCTCTTTTTGCGGCATATCGTGCTGATACTGTCCGACACCGATGGCTTTCGGGTCGATTTTGACCAGCTCCGCCAACGGGTCCTGCAAACGCCGTGCAATGGAAACGGCACTGCGCAGAGAAACATCGTATTGCGGAAATTCTTCGGCAGCGAGCTTGGAAGCCGAGTAAACGGAAGCACCGGCTTCGCTGACTACCATATATTTTGCACCGCTTTGCATCTCTTTGAGCAGCTCGGCGGCAAAAATTTCGGTTTCTTTTGAGGCGGTACCGTTGCCTATTGCAATAATTTCTACCCCGTGCTTTTCAATCAAACGGCGAACGGTTTGTTTCGCTTTTTCTTTTTCGCCTGCGGAATGGGTCACATAAATGACGCCCGTATCGAGCACACGACCGGTTGCATCCACAACCGCAACCTTACAGCCTGTGCGGTAGCCCGGGTCAAGCCCGAGCGCAACCTTGTTTTTAACGGGCGGCTGCAACAGAAGCGGACGCAGATTGGCGGCAAAGACCTTGATGGCATCCGCATCGGCTCTTTCGGTGAGCATCGAGCGGATTTCACGCTCAATGGACGGCATAATCAGCCGATTGTACGCATCAACGCCTGCCTCTCTTACGGTGTCGGTAAAGGGAGAGGTGTTGGAAACAAGCGTTTCGTCGGCAATAACACCGAGAGCCTTGGGTAAATCGAGTGTGACGCTGACCTTGAGAAAGCCCTCGTTTTCGCCACGGTCAATTGCCAAAATGCGGTGGTTGGCAATGCGCTTGACCGGCTCGGAATAATCGTAATATTGGGAATAAACGCTCTCCTTTTCGGCATCGGCAGCTTTGGAATTGACCACACCGACCACGCTGAACAGGTTGCGGATGCGGCGGCGGATATCGGCATTGTCGGAAACGGTTTCGGCAATGATGTCCATAGCACCCTGCAACGCTTCTTCGGCACAAGCAATACCTTTTTCCTCGTCAATATAATCGACGGCAAGCTCCAAGGGTGTACGGTCGCTTGCACCTTGCTCAAAAATCTGCAAGGCGAGCGGCTCAAGCCCCTTTTCACGGGCTACGCTTGCACGGGTTTTGCGTTTTGGCTTGTACGGGCGGTAAAGGTCTTCGATTTCCGAAAGAATTTCCGCCTTGTCCAAGGCGGCATTGAGCTCGTCGGTCAGCTTGTCCTGTGCGGCAATGGATGCACGCACTTCTTCTCTGCGCTTGTCCAAGTTGCGCAGATATTCCAATCGCTCCGAAATTTCACGAAGCACTTGGTCGTTCAATGTGCCGTGCGCCTCTTTGCGGTAACGGGCGATGAACGGAATGGTGTTGCCCTCGTCAATGAGCTTGACGGTGTTTTCAACCTGCCATTTTTGCAGACCGAATTCATTGGTGATTTTTGCAAGAATGTCCAAAGTATTTCTCCTGTGTTGTATTTTTTGAACGGCGAAATTCAGATTTCAAGCTTCATGTCGCCTTTTTTTATCAGTCCCAATTTACGCATTCCCTCGGATACGCCGAACGCAATGATTGCCGGCAAAAGGAAATGAACGATTGCCATTTCAATCAGCGTTTTTGTTGGGGAAACGCCTGCCTGCGTCATGGCTTGGTAGCCCATGATTTGACCGACCAAGCCGGCGGTGCCCATGCCGGAGCCGGTGGCGTTGTTCACCATGCCGAGCAGCTTGGAAGAAATCGGACCCGTAACGGCGCTTGCTATGATGGCAGGAAGCCAAATAATCGGTTTTTTGACAATGTTCGGCATTTGCAGCATACTTGTGCCGACTCCCTGGGCAAGCAGTCCGCCGAAGCCATTATCACGGTAGCTTGCCACGGCAAAGCCTATCATATTCGCACAGCAGCCTGCCACGGCGGCGCCGGCGGCGATTCCGCTCAAATTCAGCGCAATGCCGATGGCGGCAGAGCTGATGGGAAGCGTCAAGGCAATGCCCATGAGCACGGAAACCACGACACCCATCAGAATGGGGGATTGTTCGGTGCCCCAGTTGATGACGGAGCCGAGCCAGGTCATAAACTGTGAAATATACGGACCGACCAACAAGCCGACCGATGAGCCTGCGCCGATGGTAACAATCGGCGTCAAGACAATGTCAAGCTTTGTTTTTCCGGCAATCAAATGCCCAAGTTCAATGCCCACAAAGGCGGCAACGAATGCGCCCATGGGTTCGCCGGGACCTGCGTATTTGACAATCGCACCGTCCAACAAAGAGCCGTCCAAAATTTTGCCGGCAAACGCACCCACCATACCGCAAGCGGCGGCAGAGAGCGTAACAAGCGGCTTTTCACCGAATTTAACGGCAACACCGCAGCCGATGCCTGCGCCCATGAGGGACGAGGCGATTTTGCCGACTGTGAAAATGCAGGTGCCGATGGCGCTTGTTCCGACCGCCGTGCCGATTTGCTGCAAAATCGTGCCGATAATCAGCGTGGCAAACAAGCCGAATGCCATACCGCTGAGTCCGTCAATAAAAAGACGGTTCAGAAATTTCTTAATTGCTTTCATCCGTTGCTTCCTCCGTATCGTTTGAGCTGTCGAATATCATGCCCGAGGAACATGAGTGAAATATAGTTGCCTGTGATGCGTGAGGTGATGCGCTGGGTGTATTTGCTTTCAAATTCCGGCATGGTTAAATTCGTTGTGATAATCGTCGGCTTTTGTGCAAGCATACGGGTGTTGATGATGTTATAAGCGCAGCTGACCGTGAATTGCGTGGAAAATTCAGCGCCCAAATCGTCAATAATCAGCAAGTCGGCGTTTTCGATTTCGTCTTCGTTCAGTCCTTGCAGGGCAGGCAGTTCTCCTTTGCCGAAACGCTCCCGTTCTAAAGCGGTGAACAGATTCGGCGCACTTGCATAGACGACACCGTGCCCACGCTCAATGGCTTTTGATGCAATGGCAAGAGCTAAATGCGTTTTGCCCAAGCCCGTTGCACCGTGCATGAAAAGCGAAGGGGACGAGCAGGAAAAATCATCCGCATAGCTGTTGCAGAAATTCAGAATTTCACCCATGCGCTTTTTCGGCGAATAGCCGGCGGCATCGGCAGTGTCGGGATAAAACGACAGCGAGAAGCTCTCAAAGGTCGATTCGCTCAACGGAGCGACAGCGGCGATTTTCTCTTTTGCTTTGTCGATGAGCAGCTCACGCAGACAATCGCAGATGCCGTCGTCTGTTATACCGGTGTCTTTGCATTTGAGGCAGACATAGTGTGCTTCCAAATAGTCGGGAGCAAAGCCGTTGGCGATTAGCAAATCCTTGCGCTGCTGTTGAGCCGCCAAGCTCTTTGCGGCAAGTGTCTGCACAAATTGTTCGGCGTTTGCACCGTGCGCAAACGCTTGAATGACCTGTGTGCCGTATTGTGCAATTTCCGCTTGAATGGAACGCAGCTGCGGAATTTTTATAAACGCTTCTTCACGGTGCATTTCCTGTTCTGATTCCGCTCTCTTGCGTCGCTTTTCAAGGGCGACCTGTGCGGCGGAATAGGTGCTTGTGCTGTAACTCATGTTATTGCGCTCCTTTCTTGTTTTTCTTGTAAACAATCGGGTCTTGTGCGGAATGCTGCATGAATGCGTTCAAATCATAAGACGGCGTCTGTGTGTTGACTTGTTTGTTCGGCTTTGTTTTGGCGGCGGCTTTTTCCTGCTTGATGCGGTCAATGTCGCCGATTTCACGCACGCCGGCTTGGTGCCAATTTTCCAACACCTTGTTCATGTAGGCAAAGCTGATTTTATCGGTGTGGTTCGCCATTTCTTCATAGGCGGCAAAAATGATATTCATCGGATAGCCGAAATCCTTGCTCCATTTGTGCAGATATTCGCTTTGCACGGCGGTCGGTCTTGGGGTGGAAATGCCGGTCAGCTCACACAACTCTTTCCACAGCGATTCACAGCGGCGCAGGGACTTGATTTTTTCATCCGCTTTTTCGATGCTGTCAATTTCCTTTTCGCTCCAATTCTTGGCGGTCGTGGAAATATAACTCATGCCCGATTTGCCGATGGATACGCAGTATTCAATCAGCATCAGTATCACTTCAACGGGTAAGCCGTAGCTGTCGTGAATCATCAAAAGGGTTGATTGCGAATCATAGCCGATGGTGCGCCCGAATTTCTTCTGTGCCTCATTGAACAAAAAAGCAATCTCGGAGCTTTCGTTTCCACGACGGGAAACTTGTTCGGCGGTCGGTCTTGTCTGTGCAATCGGGGTTTTCGCATCGGCGGCGGGAGCTGTCGGCTCTGAATCTGTTATCGGAGCGGTCGGCGTTTGAGGTGTCTGAACGGCGCAAACGGTTTCGCCCTGTTCCATCACCAAACCGACCTCCAACCAATATTGCATGGCGTCGTTCGCATCGGCAGGGGTCATGTTCAATGCCCGGCACATCTGTTCGGTTGTCGGCTGTTCGGCGGTGTGGCGCAGCAACCAAAGAAGCACCTTAAGCTGAGCCGAACCGGCGAGCTTTAAGTGCTTGTCTGTTACGCTGACCGGCACGCTGAACGATAAGCCGAACGCCGATTGCGGATTGATTGTGTAATTCATGCGAACCTACCCCATCTTATAATATATAGAATACAAATATACACCCATTCGGTGTTTTAGTAAAGAGATTTCCGACAAATTTTCTCAAATTATTCAAAATGGCAGTTTTCTTCTTGCCGTCAAACGGTTTTTGTGATAGGATAAAAAGCGAAAAACGAGTGAAAACGGAGCGGAAAAGAATGAGTTTGCGTGACAATTTGAAGCTGATTCAGGCACTGAAAGATCCAACCAAGACGGAAGAATTGAAAAAAGCGGTGCTGTTTCCCATCAAATTTAACAAGGCGTGTGAGCTGAGTGTGATTTGTATTGCAGAGGGTTTGGGCGAGCCGAACTGCATCACCGATTTAGTGATTTCAGCCGGTCAAAACGCCTTTTTACCGCTTTGTGTCGTTGTCACGGCGGACGGTGAAACACGCCAAGTCGAAAGTGTTCAGCCGACCGAAGCTGACTTTGACTATGCTGCTATGGCAGAGGATTTTAATCCGGAAATCGAAGAAAACGCTGAGAAAAAGCAAGCGTTTTTGGAGAAAACGGCGCAGGAATTGACCCGTGTTATTCTGGAAAACGGCGCAGCAGAAGAGGGCTTTTGCGTGCGTGTGACCGATGAGCTTTTGCCGAATTGAGTTTTTGAATTGAATTTTTCATAAATTTTGAATTGAATTTTTTCAAAAATTACTGCTTGACAAGGGGGCATAATCCTGTTATAATACAAAAGCTGTTGAGAACAGTTTCACATGGGCCATTAGCTCAGTTGGTCAGAGC
>DNXM01000161.1:9058-13260 GCA_003505905.1 Oscillospiraceae bacterium | reverse complement strand
GACATCCACTTGGATTCCGTAGATTTTTTCCAAACGCTGTTCCAACAGATAGGCGGCGTTTCGTTCGTGCGCAGTGGAGCGTGCGGGAATGACCACATAGAGAAGCGTTGTGCCCTCATCAACAAATGTGAGCAAATCGCTCGGAGCGGCATACGCAGCCACAGCGGAAAGGAACAGCAGTGTAATAACCAAAAGAACGGATACCAGCTTTTTCATTTTCGTTCGTCACCTCATAATGTTTTTTTTGGATGCCTTGCGGTATTCCACGGTAATTTGTTTGCACGGTGCGATAGGCATCGAGGTTCAGCGGCCCCGATGCTTCGCTTTCCGTTTGTGCTGTCGAAGTTCAAACCGTCGCTGTTTTTCCGCTTCCCGCTGTTCTCGGCTCTGCATTTTTCGTTCAAGCTTGTGCGCTTCCCGTTGCAGCTGCAAGGCTTGCTGTGCCTTGGTGCCGACCCCGACACACTGCGATTCTTTCCGCACTTGGCGTTGAATGCGCTTTGGGTTAGCGGCTTGGCTTTTGGGAATAGATTCGACGGGTGGACTGAATGTGAGCTGATAAAAATGCTTGAGTAAAAACTCCCACACTTCACCGTCCTTTGGCTCGGCTCCGAAAGTGATTTTGCACACCGAAAGCTTGCCGTTTTCCGTCCGCTCCAACACGCCGACCCAAAACGGGTCTTCAAAAAACACGGTCAGTTTTAACGAACTGTCGTTCATCACGAACCCTCCTGAAAAAGTATTCGCAGAAACGGACAACCCGGAGAGAAAGGTTACTTACCTGCAAAACAAGCAGACGGCCGACATAACACTTCCCATTGCCCTTTAATTATTCTGTAAGGGTATAAGCCTTTTCACCACAGAGCGTTCCCTTTTCGTCATAGCTGACGGCTTTCATTGTTGAACCCTTGAATATCAGCATGGTTGCAACAAATCCGCTGTCGCTCTCGCCGCCGTCAATAATACGGAAAAACGGCGCAGTACCCGCACGGAAATTCAAATCAAGCCGATGGTAATGACCGCAAATCACGGCATCGGTTTTCCATGCGGTAAGCAAGGGAAGCCAGTTGTTGCCGTAGCGGTCTTCCAAATCGGGCTGATGCACCAAGCAAATGCTTGCCTGCGCATTCGAGGAAGAAGGCAAAGCGTTCAGCCACTTGGTTTCCTCGGCGATGTAGGATGTGAAATCAACAAGGCCGCTGTACTCCTTGTGTGAATCTTCCTTGTCTTCGCCTGAATCAAGCGCAAGGAATTGAAGCGAACCGAAGCGGAA
The DNA here is from genome assembly GCA_003505905.1 of Oscillospiraceae bacterium. Lineage (GTDB taxonomy): Bacteria > Bacillota > Clostridia > Oscillospirales > Acutalibacteraceae > UBA8612. Next base: position 11,987 of record DNXM01000161.1, on the reverse strand, counting down.
TGTGTAAAACAAACCGCCTGTGGTTGTCTTAAAGTATTTGGGCATTTCGGAGGCAAACTCGCCTCTTGTTTCGTGGTTTCCTCTCGTGTATGCAACGGGAATTTGACCACCCGAATAACGGTAAGCGTATTGAAGCACCTTCAAAAAGGTTTTGGAGGACACCATACTGCTCGTTATATCGCCGTTGAGAACCAGCAAATCCGCTTTGTCTTTGAAATTGGCAATCGCCTCATCCACGGGATTGGGATTCTCGTGAATATCCGACAAAGTCAGCACATGAATTTCCTCCTGCTCGCCGTAGCCGTTAAAACGAACAGGCTCGGAGGAAATTGTTCCGCCCTTCACCGCCGAATACGCCTGCTTTGTGGCGACAAGCTGAGAGTGATACACATAGGTGTTATGGTCAAGATGCGCTTTCGGAACACGCACGCTGTGGATGGTATCCGTTGAGCGAATGTTGCCGTTTTCCTGGTCGGTTACAATAAACTCTTTTCCATTGAAGGTATAAGTCACATAGCCCGAACCCGGGCAAGTGGTTGACCACATGACGGTATACATATCGTCACCCGTTTCAAAAACCGATGCCTTTGCATCAAAACGGAACAGCAGACTTTGAATCGGCAAACCGAGTGCCGACTGCACTAAAAAAAGACCCACAAGCAAATAGTTGATAATTGTTTGAAACAGCTGCATGGTTATTCTCCTTTTGTCACATCAAATAGTGTCCTGCATAATCCGGCAGAAAATGATTCGTTTCGCCGACCGTCAATTTCAAAATAGTAGAGGCGTGCGGCGGAATTTCGGGAAGCTTAACGGCAAAATCTGCCCTTTGATTTTTCCAAACCGCCTGCCCGTAAAAGTCACAGACCATGTAAAGCTCATCATCTTTACAACTTATATTATCGCTTGAAAAATCCGACAGCGTCACAATCGGCTCAATCGCCTGTTCATCGTCCCAATTGATGAGAACCAAATAAAGCACACCGTCTTTTCCCTTTTCTTTCAATCGAATCCGGCTCGGGAAGCGTTCCTCCCCAAGCAAATTTACAAGCTCGGTTTCAACCTGCCGAATCGGCAGAATGTGATTAAAGTTCGACAGACGCCCGTCATCTATTTTGTCGAGCGGCTCGGTCGAGCAAACCAATCCGCCGCCGATAAGCTGATTGAGCACGCAGGTTTTAACCTCATCCTCATTCAGTAATCCGTAGGTCAGCCGTGAGCCTCGCTCCATCGTTTCGTTTTTTCGAATCATCAAAGCATCCGGGTCGTTATACCACCAGCGGTTCATGTAGTAACGCAATAGATTCTGCTTGACGGTATAGGGAATTGTTTTTCCGTTTTTGTTGATGTCGGAGCTCCACATGGAAAGCACATCGCTTCCTGCCCGTTGCGCATCCACCACGCCGATGAGCGGTTCGTACAAGCCTCCGCACATGAGGAAAAACGCATCCTCCCCCATTCCGCGCCGAATCGCTTCGACCGCCTTGCGGTAACATTCCGCAATCGTGATGTACGGGTTCGCAAAACGGACATTTTCGGCAATCACGGGTGCTCGTGAAAAATCAAGCTTGTGATAGGCAAAGCCCCAATCGAAGGTCAAGCGGTGATACATTTTTTCAAAATAATCCCACGTTTCCGCAATGGAAATATCAAAAATAAAGTAATCCAAACCATTGACGGAAAAGACGGACGGCTCACCGTCGGTCTGCCGCAAAATCCAATCGGGATGCCGCTGCCAAACGGGCGATTTTTCGTGAGCGATGAACGGGCTTGTCCAAATGCCGGGAGTCAAGCCGTATGAGCGAATGGTTTGCGCAACGGTTTTCATGGAAACGGGAAATTTTTCATTCGGTTCCCACTCGGTCGTCACATCTTCCCAACCGTCATCAATTTGAAACACATCAAACGGCAGATTTCTTTCTTTTATTTTTTCGAGGTTCACCAAAACATCGTCATAAGTAAGCGTGCGCTCATAGTAATACCAAGTGCAGTAAACGCACGGGCATTGTTTGGTGCGAATCGGGATTCCCGCCGCTCGCTTATCCGCCCATTTTTGAATGGTTTCGTTGACCCGAGCGGTTTGAATCACTTCAAATTTTTCGGTTTGCATTGCTTCGCCGGGCTTTAGCAAGCGGTTGATTTCGGCAAACACCTTCAGCCCCGCAAAAGCACCGCTCGCATCCACTGAAATTTCGGTGCGAATCAAATGGCGTTCACCGCCTGAAAACGCAAGCACCACGGCGTTTTCCTCTGTGCCGAGAATCGTCAAATGGTCACTGACGATGATATTACCGGCGCTTGCTTCTTTGCCGTCACCCGATTCTTTGACCGCACCGATGCAATCCGTCATGCGCTCATCCCTCACACCGAAGCGACACACCGACGGCATATCGTTTTTCATCCGTCCCGAACGGAACAGATTGCAGTTGTTCGGATCAAGCCCAAGCTGTTCTAATTGTTGAACCTCAAACAGCAGCACATCGCCGATGAACATATCCGCATCGGTGTTGTTTTCGATTTTCTTGATGATGGTTTGATTGACAGACATATCGTATTGCCTCCGAAAAACGGATTATTGTTTTGTGCTTTGGTATTTTTCGTACCACGCTTGAACCAATTCGAGCGGATGTTCAATGATTCGGGCGGTTTCTTGAACGGACAAGCCTTTTTCAAATTCACGGCAAGCGACAAATTCCATGCTCTCGCCGACCTCGATGATATGACCGTCCGGGTCAAAAACACGAATTACCCGTTGCCGCCAAGGATAGGTTTTCACTTCACCCAAACACTCCACCTCGGGGTGAAGTGCAAGCAAGGAGGTAAACGCATCCATATCTTCGGTTTCAAAGTACAGTTCCATGTTATATGTCTTAAACCGCATCCGCTCAGCAGGAAAGGCTGCAAGCTTATCAAAATTGAGCTGTAAGCA
>DNXM01000161.1:0-9014 GCA_003505905.1 Oscillospiraceae bacterium | reverse complement strand
AACCCGCATGACAGCGTTTTGTTCCAGCCGAGGTCGCAGGTAACATCTTGGTCGAATATTTCTTTGTAAAATGCCAGCGAACGGTTCATATCCCGAACAGCCAGCACAACGGTACTGAATTTCATTTTTATATCCTCCGTTTTAAACGGTCTTTCGGAACAGATTGAGAACAGATTGTTTGATATAATCCAACAGGTAGCCACCGAAAATGTAATGCCGCAAAAGCGCATTGTGCGTTTGCGTTGATTTCGTCAAATGTATACCGTCAAAGGTATACAGACAAACCATCGGGTTGTAATCCGCCACCGGGCTGTCTTCACCGTAGTCGGACGGATAGACGAGCATTCCGCCGCCGTAGCCCTGCACCAGCTTCATGCCGTAACAGCTTCCCTCACCCATAACGGTATTGGTGTGGTCGTGACCGTAACAAACGGCAAGCGTATTCCCGTTTTTGGCAAACGCCTTGTAGAGCGACTCGGTGCTGTAATAGGAGCAGCCGCAAGGCTCGACAAACTGATTTATTTTCGTGTTTTTTACGCTGTTTTTGTAGTATTTGCCGGCAAACGGCTCGGGCTGACGGCCGTCCATCAAAACATCGCCCTTTTCGCCCTCAACAATGATTCCGCTCGTGAAAAATTCCTGCATGGGAATGTGCTGATAAGCTACGCACGCAATGCCTTCACTCGTCCATTTTTCAACGGCTTTCACCACATTGTCGTAGTCAACATCCTTGTAGGTTTTTGCGTTTACGCCGGGTCTGCCGTAGCCTTCCCTGCCGTTGTTAATCACATTGCCGTCCGGCTCGGACGCTTTCACCTCATAGGTGCCCGAGTTGAGCAAAATCACCCGTTCGACAACGGTTTTTCCGTCCGCCGAATAAACATCCAAATATCCCGTACCGTATTTTGCGGTTGCATAGTCGGTTGTATCGGAACAGGTAAGCCCTGTTTGATTGAGTGTCAGAGCACCGTACTTTTCGTAAATCGCCTGCTCCTGCTTATAGGTTAAGCAAACACCGTTATCCTTGTTGCGCTCCAAATCGTGGTTGCCGTAGGTCACCGCAAACGGAGTGCCCTTGAAGGTTGAAACGAGCGTTTGAACGGAATAATCAAAGTCCGCCAACGAGTCACAGCGGTGAATGTTGTCACCCGTCAAAACAATCAAATCGGGCTGCAATTCGGCAACCGCCATGCGGATGGTATTGAGCGTAAGCAGGCTGAAATGCTTTTTTCCGTCGGTCGTTTCATGCTGCTGCACATCGGCAACCTGTAACACCTTAAAATTGCCGTTGGCATCCGCCTTCAGCTTTTCGTCCGTTCCCTGTGCCAAGGACGAAACGATGCCAAGCGAAGCCAGCAACACAACGCTCAGCAAAACCGACATTGCTTTTTTGAAAAATTGAGAACCTTTTTTCATTGTTGTATCCTCCGATTGAACGAGTTTTTCGATATAGGTCTATCGTACCATCAATGAAAGCCTTCGTCAAGAAAAAAGCAAGCGAAAAGGCCCGTATGCGAGGTAGATTTTTCAAAGAAAATGTGGTATCATGTTCTCAACATAAAAACGAGGTGATTCGACAATGTATTCCGCTTATTTGTTTTTCAAAAAAGCACTGGCTGTTTTTCTCTCGGTCATATATTTCATTTTTCCGTTTTTTGCCGAAAAATACAATCCGGCGCCCGGTCAAGCTCTGCCCGACCGTGGATGCAAGCTATCAAGTGACCGTTCAAGACCAAGTCGGTGCGCCGCTGTCAAGCTACTCCTGCCGAATGAGTGACGGAAAAATCAACATCGCCGTTCCCGAAGGCGGTGTCACAATCACGGTTACCGAAATTCCGTCAACAACCCCATAATAACAACCGAGGCACGATATGAAATACGAAGAATATTTAGCGCAAAGAAAAATCATCGTTGAAGAAAATCAAAACCTCATCGGCAATGTTTTAAATCGAGAGGAAGAAAAGCTGAACGAACGGTTGGAACAGCTCAAATGTGCCGTTCGGTCCTGCGAAGACCCGATGCAGCTTGCCAAAATGAATCTGCTGAAAAACGAAACGCTGTGGAACACCGAGCTTTACCGCTTTGTGAAGGAAATGCCGAAAGGCTCCGACCTTCATGTTCACGCAACCGCACTCGTGCCTGCGTGGAAGCTGATTGACTTTGTTGCAAGCCGTCCGGAGCTGCTTGTGGACATTGAAAACGGCTATATTCACCACAAGAGCGAAAGCAATTACGAAGCCGAAAAATGTTTTCCGCCGGCTGAAATCTTGGAAAACAATCTGCTTCCACGCAAAGAGCTGGAACGAAAGTGGACGCTGTTGAGCCGAGAGCACAACCAAAATGTGTGGGACTGCTTTGAAAACATTCTGAACATTTTCGAAGCATTGGAGTATGATTACGAAACGCTGTTTCACTACTATGTTTTTGCCTTTGAGGATTACTTGAAAAACCACATCAGCCACATTGAAATTCACGCCATTCTTTCCGATGACCGTGCCAAAGCATTGGAGCTTGCCGAGGTTATCAAGCGTGCGTATTTCGCCGTCAAAAAGAGCCACCCCGAATTGTGCGTTTCCGTCATTTGCGCAGGGCTTAAATACATCGGCGTTGAGGAAAGTGAAATTCAAACCTATTTGGAAAATGCGATTTGGCTGCGGGAACAAATTACAGACGATTTTGATGCCGAGCATCCGCATCCGTTCATCATCGGGTTTGATTTGGTGAACGAAGAGGACAATTCCGTTCCGCTCAAATCGTTGGCGCCGCTGTTTTTGGAATACCAGAACCGCTACCCCGATTTTCATTTGTTTTTGCATTGCGGTGAATCGTTGAATGCGCAAAGTGACAATTTGATTGACGGATATTTGCTCGATGCAAAGCGAGTCGGGCACGGCATGAACCTGTACCGCTACCCGAAACTGCTTCAGCGCTATGCCGAAAAGGAGATTTGTTTGGAATGCTGTGTGATTTCCAACCAAACCCTGCAATACACCAAGGATATTCGCCTGCACCCCGGCGTGGAATACCTCAAGCGAGGCGTTACGGTTTCCCTGTGCTCCGATGACCCGGTTTGCCAAGAGCACGAACAGCTTTGCGACGATTTTTTTGCTGCGATTGTCTGTTGGGATTTGACCTTGAGCGATGTCAAGCAGCTTTGCATCAACTCGATTTTGTACGCCGGCATTGACCGTCGGCAAAAATCCGAACTGATTGCCGCTTGGAAAACCGAATGGCAGCGGTTTGTGCAAAAGCAACTGAACGACCGATAACCCGAGGGAGTGCCGCAAAAACTGCGACACTCCTTTTTTGTTCGTTTGTTGCTGCTGCCAAAGTCCGAAACTTCGTGCTCTGTGCCGAATATTCGGTTTGAGGGTTGAAATATTTCCGAATTTATGGTACTTTTAGAATGAGGTGACATAAAAATGTTTGAAGCGTTGTTGGCAAAGCTTGCCGTTCGTCAGATGTCGGCGCTCACCGCAATCCCCGGGCAGCTGTCCAAGGCGGCGGCTTGCTTTTTTACAGGCAGGCTAAAAGCCTTTGTTGCCGCCGTGTTGGCTGTGTTCCAGCTGTTCGGCGTTGTCCTTTTTGACAATCCCGCTCCGATTATCGGCGATGAAATCAACCTAAAGCAATATTCGCTTATTTTCAGCGATGAGTTCAAAAGCAACACCCTGAACGAAGCGGTTTGGCAGGAGGTTCCCGACCTCGGAACCGGCGAGATATATGACAAAAGCATGATTTCGCTTGACGGTGAAAATCTGATTATTTCAACGGAATATTTGAAGGACGGCGCAAAGGGTACGGGTTGGTACACCGGCGGCATTGAAAACACCGATGCTTACAGCAGCTTTAAGCCGGGCTGTTACTTTGAATGCCGTTGCAAGGTGCCGGCGGCAAAGGGAATGTGGGCGGCTTTTTGGATGATGACATCCGGTCAAAAGCTTTACCGCAAGGGCATCAACGCCGAATATACCGAAATTGATGTGATGGAATCGTTTTATTACGGCAAGGAATACCCGAACAGCACCATAAACACCGTGCACAAATATCAGCCGGAAACGCACAATTTTAAAAGTGAAATTGTCGGCAAATATCGCATTGATAAGGATATTTACAACGAATATGTCACTTACGGTGTGCTGTGGACCGAAACGGAATTCATTTTTTATATTGACGGCAGGGAAACCGGTCGAACCACGAACGGTGCAACCACCGACCCGGCGTATATGCTGCTCACCTGCCAGGTCAAAACAAACGGCGTGGAGCACCCAGCGGTTTTGGATAACCCGGAGGATACATTCCCCGTCAAGTTTATTGTTGATTATGTAAGAGTATATCAGGCAAACTGATTTGCCGAATGGCCGTGAAAACACAGGCTTCGGTGATTTAAGGATGAAGAATCCGAAACGGTAAGATTGCAAGGTGATTCCCATTCGCAAAGAATATGTAAACCTAACAGCATACCCGGTTGCGCCCGTGCTGGAGATTTTGCTCCGTGACCGAACAACCGGGAATCATAGTATTTTTGCCGCAAACGATTATCGGGACGCCGGGTATGACATTGGTGAAACCGATGAAATCACGCCCGAGGTGCTGTCGCTTTTGGGCGAAAACGAAATACAGCCCCGTGTTGCCAAAAGCAAAGCCGACCAAGCCAGCCGCACCAAGGCGATGGCGGAGGTTTTTACGCCGAGTTGGATTTGCAACAAAATGAACAATTACTGCGATGATGAGTGGTTCGGTTACGAGGGCAGCTTCAACACGGAGCAGGGGCAGAGCTGGCTTGTCAAAAGCGGAACAGTCGTGTTCCCGCCGGGCAAGACTTGGCAGGACTATGTTTTGAGCAAACGGCTTGAAATCACCTGTGGGGAGGCGCCCTACCTCGTATCCCGTTACGACACGACCACCGGCGACTTTTTTGCAACGGAAAGGCGCATCGGCCTGCTTGACCGCAAGCTACGCGTGATAACCGAGCAGGTAACGGATGAAAAAGAATGGTGCAAATGGGTTTATGCCGCATACCAAAGTGTTTACGGCTATGAGTTCCAGGGCGACAACCTGTTGATTGCCCGCATCAATTTGCTGAACACCTTTTGCGATTATTACGAAAGCGTGTGGCGCAAAAAAGCCACCGTTCCGCAGCTGAAAACGGTGGCGGAAATTATCAGCTGGAATCTGTGGCAGATGGACGGCTTAAAGGGCTGCGTTCCGTTTCGGGAGCCTGCGCCGGATGCCGAGCAAATGACCCTGTTCGGTTTTGCCGAGGAGAACCCGCCGGACGAACGGAACGACACGCCATCGGAATGCGTGATAAAAGATTGGGAACAAAACGAAACCGTCATCTTCAACAAGTTGAAAAGAGGTTGAACGACATGAAATTTGATTTTGTTATCGGAAATCCGCCGTATCAAGATAATAGACAAGGCGATAGCACCACAGCCCTACCTGTATATCACAACTTTATGGATGGCGCGTATTCTGTTTCAAATCGTGTCGAACTAATACATCCCGCTCGTTTTCTTTTTGACGCTGGACGAACACCCAAGGATTGGAATCAAAAGATGCTCAACGATGAGCACTTTAAGATTTTTCATTATGAAGAAAACGCCGACACAATCTTTCCGAACACCGAGATTAAAGGCGGTGTTGTAATATCGTATAGAGATGCAACAAAGCATTTTGGTTCAATCGGTACATTTACCGTCTATCCTCAACTGAACAGTCTTCTTCAAAAAGTACTGCCGCACACGCAAGATGGTTCTCTTACTGACTTGGCATTTGTTGCTTCAAAATTTAATATTGAGAACCTTTCAAATGATTATCCAATATACAAGGGTCATGAGCGAAGGATGTCAAGCAATGTGTTATCTTTCGACTGTTTTCATGATGATAGTAGTTCAGATGACCTAATGATATACGGCATATACAATAAACAAAGAAAAGCACGCTACATTTCCAAGAAATATGTTGATACAACGGATAACAACATAATGAAATATAAAGTAGTTATGCCCAAAGCCGATGGTAGCGGAGCATTTGGAAACACCATTACGATGCCGGAAATTCTCTTTCCGTGTGTTGGATTTACTCATACATTTCTTGGAATCGGTGCATTTGATAAAAAAAGCCAAGCAGAAAATGTTCTGAAATATATAAAGACAAAATTCACTCGAACACTATTAAGTATCTTAAAAGTGACGCAAGACTTAAATGCAGATAAATTCAAATATGTTCCTCTGCAAAATTTCACATCCGAATCTGATATCGACTGGTCAGTATCCATTGCCGACATTGACAAGCAATTATACAAAAAATACGGATTCAGCCAAGAAGAAATTGATTTTGTTGAAACGAATGTGAAGGAGATGGCATAAATGGCGATGAGAGCGCCGCATATCCAAGCAACGAATGTCGTTGTGCCGATGATTTATGCCTATACAACGCCCGAAATCGCACGGCACGACGGCTGGACGAAAATCGGCTACACCGAGCAGAATGTTGAAACCCGCATTAACCAGCAAACCCACACCGGGGATATCCGCTGGCAATTGGAATGGAAGGGCAATGCCGTTTTTGACGACGGCAGCGGCGAAGCCTTTTCCGACAAAATGTTCCATGCCTATTTGCGCAAAAACGGCATTGAGCAGGAAGCCGGCACCGTGAACGAATGGTTCAAAATCAGCGGTTCGGATTCCCGGCAACGCTTCTTCGACTTTCGTGTGACCCGTGGGCTGGATAACGACGAACACGAAATTGCGGAATATCACCTGCGTGCCGAACAGGAGCAAGCCGTTTCGCAGGCCGCCGCATACCTTCAAGCCAAACAGGGCACCGAATTCCTTTGGAACGCAAAGCCCCGGTTCGGAAAAACGCTTTCCGTTTACGACTTTGCCAAGCGAATCGGCGCCGAAAAGGAGCTGGTGGTAACCAACCGCCCCGCTGTGGCGAACAGCTGGTATCGGGATTATTACGACTTCATCGGCCCCCAAAGCGGCTACTTTTTTGTGAGCCATGTGGATGAAATTGCCAAATGCCCCGGCGTCATGAGCTATGAGGCATTTGCCGCCGACAAAAAAGCCCGTCAAAGCCAAATCTATGACGATGCCACCGCCATGGGCATAATCTATTTTGCGTCACTGCAGGATTTGAAAGGCTCCGTCTATTTCGGCGGCGATTACGAAAAGCGCCGGGAAATCAGCACAATCAAATGGGATTTGCTGGTGATTGACGAAGCACACGAGGGTGTTGACACCTACAAAACCGATGCCGCCTTTGACCGCATCGCCCGCAGGTTCACCCTGCATTTGTCCGGCACGCCGTTCAAGGCGCTTGCCAACAACAAGTTCCCCGACAACGCCATTTTTAACTGGACCTATGCCGATGAGCAAAGGAGCAAGCGTGACTGGAACGATGCGGACGGCGAAAACCCCTATGCCAACCTGCCCAAGCTCAATCTGTTCACCTACCAAATGAGCGAAATCGTGCGGGATGAGCTGAAAAAAGGCATTGAAATTGACGGCGTAAATGCCGATTACGCCTTTGACCTGAACGAATTTTTCCGTGTTGACCAAAAAGGCCAATTCGTTTACAACCGCTCGGTCGACAGGTTTTTGGACGCTTTGGCAACGCAAACCCGCTTCCCCTTTTCCACCCCCGAGCTGCGTGCCGAGCTGAAGCACACCTTTTGGATGCTCAACCGGGTTGAAAGCGCACGAGCTTTGGCTAAAAAGCTCGCCGAACACCCCGTGTTCCACGAATACCACATCGTTCTCGCCGCCGGCGACGGACGCATTGACGATGAGGACGAAACCCGTAAAGCCTTTGACAAGGTTACCGAAGCCATCCGAACCCACGAAAAAACCATTACGCTTTCGGTCGGTCAGCTTTCCACGGGCGTCACCGTTCCCGAATGGACAGCCGTCCTCATGCTCAGCAATATGAAAAGCCCGTCGCTTTATATGCAGGCGGCTTTTCGCGCGCAAAACCCCTGCCTGTTCCGGGAAGGCACCGCCTTTAAGCGCAAACAAAACGCCTATGTTTTTGACTTTGACCCGGCAAGAACGCTCACCGTTTTTGAAGAATTTGCCAACGATTTGAATGCCGACACAGCCTCGGGCAAGGGCGACATCGAAACAAGAGAACGCCACATCCGTGAGCTGCTCAACTTCTTCCCCGTCATCGGCGAAGACGAAAACAGCGAGCTGATTGAGCTGAACCCCGAGCAAGTGCTGACCATTCCACGCAAAATCCGCTCCGTTGAGGTGGTCAAGCGTGGCTTCATGTGCAACTTCCTGTTCCAAAACATCAGCTCCATCTTTTCTGCGCCGCAAGCCGTGGTGGACATTATCACCCACTTCCAACCGCAGGAGGAAGGCAAAATCAAAAACAGCCTGCAGGATGACCTCAAAAACGATTTGTCCATCAACAAAAACGGCGATATCGACCTGGACGACGACATTTTAATCGGACTTGCCGATGATATGTTCGGCGACAAGCTGTTCAGCGATGTGGTGCTGACCATGGAAAATGCCGCAGCCGAAATCGCCAGCCAAGACCAAGTCAAAGATTCCGACAACAAACGGCTCCGAGAAATGCTGACCGATACCGCCGTTTCGGGCATTGTTGACACCATTGAAAAAACCTACGGCGACGATTTCAAAAAGGGCGACAAAAAACAGCTCCAATCCCAACTGGAACACAAGGCGGAAAAGCTGGTGAACAAGGTGCACGGCAACTTCCGAACCGATGTGAAGGTTGCCGAAGCCGACCGACTGACCGCCATGAAAAACCGATACGAAACAGGCTTAACGCAAGAAGAAATCGAAGCCGCTTTCCAAAAAGCCAAAAGGGCTGCGGTTACCAAGTTCGAAGAAGAAATGAAAAAAGGCGTTGAGCACTTTGTGGAGGAAGCAAGCGTTGACGCCGTTAAGCAAACCGAAACCAAAAAGCAAAACCGTGAAAAGCAAAGCATTGAGGACACCGTTCGACAGCACCTGAGAGGTTTTGCCAGAACG
>DNXM01000183.1 GCA_003505905.1 Oscillospiraceae bacterium | reverse complement strand
GGTCTCCACCGGAGACCCGCACCCCATACTCCAATGGGTCGATTGTCGTCTTCGGGTGGTAAAGTTAAATTCGGGATAAGATAATCTCCAACTTTGGTATAAGTAATATTTGTTTTCGGCATTGTATTGCCCTCCTTTGATTTTTGTAGTATAATTCTATAAAATCAAGCGAGAAAAGGCTACTGTGCGATTTGAAAATGTACCACTGTCGGATTTAATGTGCTTGTGTTATGAATATCCGTAGCATAAAAACCGCCGAAATCGTTGATTCTACGAGGGTTTCGGCGGTTTTTCTTTTTCCTGAGTGAGCAAAAGATAACGAACAGGTTTTAACAAAATGTTGTAAAACGAGATTAAATTATATTAAAGTGTAACAACGGTGGAACAAATAAAACAGCCTGCAAAATGCACCCCATAAACCGGACAGTCGCATTTGAACTGCTTCCCGTCAAGAGGACAATGGAATAATATAATAAAGATTTCACGGCACTGCGGTGCCGTGGCACCCGCAGAATAATATTGTTCGTGCTTCTCCATCGGACACCGCCGAAAAATCTTTCCTTCCCCATAGAAAAATCTTTCCTTCTTGTCTTGACAAACAAAGAAAAATGTTTTATACTTTCAGTTGCGTTCGTAAGCGAACGGATATATGCGGGTATGGCGGAATTGGCAGACGCGTTAGATTCAGGTTCTAATGGTCGCAAGGCTGTGCAGGTTCAAGTCCTGTTACCCGCACCAAACTCGAATAATCCGAACCTTTGCCAATCGGTGAAGCGTTCGGATTTTCTTTTTACTTTGACTATCCGAACTTTAACATAGAAATTAAAAACGGAGGTCAAAGAAAATGACAAACACAAAAGAAACAGCAAACTGAGGTAAATGACGACTATCTCTACTGCAACAATGTCCCGGATGTGAAATATTTGTTAAACCAAAACTTGTCACAATCATTAAGTGAAAATTACAGCTTCAAGGTAACGAAAGCTTGAGGATTGGATAATAATTATCCGAGAAGATTACTTAACGGTCTTTCTTCAAATATGTTTCTTAAGGCAACACTGCACAAAGCAATTGTGCGGTGTTGCCTTAAACAAACTTTAGTCGCTTAATTATGTGGTATCTTTATATTGCAATTTATATGTTTTGGCGGAATCTCGAAAAAATCTTTACTTTCAGGGTTTAATGTGTTAAAATCGTAAAGTAAATCATCGAAAAGGATGCGATGCTATGGCAAATTCCATTCGGGATGACTCCAACATTGAGTTCATGCTCAAAGCCGTTCTTCAACTGAAAAACATGGATGAATGTTATGACTTTTTTTCCGACCTGTGCACCATGCCGGAGCTGAAGTCCATGTCGCAGCGCATTGTTGTCGCCAAGATGCTCAGCCAAGGGCGTGTATACAGCGAAATCGTAAAGGAAACGGGCGCAAGCACCGCCACCATCAGCCGTGTCAACCGCTCACTGCTCTACGGCTGTAACGGCTACGAAAGCGTGTTTGAACGCTTGGAGGAAGAATGAGCGGTTACGGCGATTTTTCGGCAGTTTATGACGGCTTGACCGACAACGTCGAATACGAAAAGCGGGCAAAATACATTCATCATTTGCTCAAAAAGGGCGGCATTTCCGACGGGCTCATGCTTGATTTGGCTTGCGGAACGGGTCGGCTGAGCTGTGAAATGGCGAAGCTCGGCTATGAAGTAATCGGCGTGGATGCAAGCGGTGAAATGTTGAGCATTGCAATGAACAACGCCAACGAAAACGGCGTTGACATATTGTTTTTGTGCCAAGAAATGCAAAACCTCGACTTGTTCGGCACAATTCGCAGCGCAATCTGCACGCTTGACAGCATTAACCATTTGACTGACCCGGAGGATGTCAAAAAAACCTTTGCGGGTGTTTCGCTTTTCACCGAGCCGGGCGGACTGTTTGTGTTTGATGTGAACACGCCCTACAAGCACCGTGAGATTTTGGCGAACAACACCTTCGTTTACGATACCGACGAGGTCTACTGCGTGTGGCAAAACACGCTTGAACCCGACACCGACACCGTCGCCATCGCCTTGGATATTTTCGAGCAAGAGGACGACGGCGCCTATTTCCGCACGCAGGAAAGCTTTTGCGAGCGTGCTTATTCCGTGCAGGACTTATCCGACTGGCTCAAAGAAGCCGGATTTGACGAAATAAATATCTATGATGAGCTGACCGAAGACGAACCGAAAGCGGATTCACAGCGGCTGTTCATCATAGCAAGAAAGAAGTAAGAACCATGGGAAGACTCATTCGAACCATTTCCGAAGACGGTGCCTTGATTGCACTTGCCGTAGACGCCACCGACATTGTGGAGCGTGCACAGCAAATCCACAAAACCTCTGCGGTTACCTCCGCAGCCTTGGGGCGGCTGCTCAGCGCCTCCACCATCATGGGTGCGTTGCTCAAGGGCAAAAAAGACAGTGTAACCCTGCGCATCAACGGAGACGGACCGGTCGGCAGTGTGATTGCCGTAGCGGACAGCGATGGGAACAGCCGCGGCTATGTAGCCAACCCCGTTGTGGAAATTCCGCTGAATAAAAAAGGAAAGTTGGATGTTTCAGGCTGTATCGGAAACGGTACGCTGACCGTAATGAGAGATTTAGGGCTGAAAGAGCCGTACATTGCGCAAATTCCGCTTGCAACGGGCGAAATTGCCGAAGATATCACGAGCTATTATGCCGTGAGCGAACAGACACCGACCGTGTGCGCCTTGGGCGTTTTGGTCAACCCCGATTTGTCGATTAAAGCCGCAGGCGGATTTTTGATTCAACTGCTTCCCTCGGCGGATGACGACACCATCACCGCCGTTGAAAAAGGGCTTGAGGGTCTGCCGTCTTTCACACAGATGTTGTCCTCCGGCATGACACTTGAGGGCATTGTGCAAAAAGCCCTGCCTGCCTTTGAAATGAATGTGTTGGACGAAAGCGCACCCGAATACCGCTGTACCTGTTCAAGAGAAAGGGTGGAAAACGCCTTGATTAGTACAGGAAAAGCCGAGTTGGAGGATATGGCGAAGGATGCCAAAACAGAGGTATCCTGTCACTTCTGCGATAAGGTTTATTCCTTCTCGGGCACTGAAATCCTTGCATTGAGCAAGCAGGCGCAGGACGAATAACAAATTGTATTAAAACAGAGATAACCGACGGTTGCAGGCAAGGCAGCATCGGTTATCTCTGTTTTTTCATTCATCGAAACGATGTGG